>JADZCW010000113.1 GCA_020851395.1 Phycisphaeraceae bacterium | reverse complement strand
TAGGCCGTGGCCTTGCGGCCGATGGAGCGCGGGTCGCGGGAGTATTCCTTCTTGGTCACCGGGTCCTTGATGTCGCAGATGATCGACATCGTGGGCCGCTCAAAGAAGGGGTCCATGCGGGCGGTGTCCGAGACGGGCACGAGGAGCATGTCCGACTCGTTGATGGCCTGCCAGCCGCGGATGGACGAGCCGTCGAAACCGAAGCCCTCGACGAAGGAGCGTTCCTTGAGCTCGCTGGCGGGGTAGGTCGTGTGCTGCCAGAGGCCGGGGAAGTCCATGAACCGGCAGTCGATGAACTCGATCTTGCGGTCCTTAATGAACTTGAGGACTTGTTTGGGGGTCATGTCGGCGGTCTCCGGCCAAAGGTTGATTGCCGACAAAAACATATCGCCTGCCGGTCGCCGCCGCCAACGGGGACCGGCCGGCATTGAACGCGTGAGACCGGGGGCTTGACGCGGCGTCTGCGGGGGTCAGACGCGTCGGCCGAGGACGACACCGGCGGCGCAGGCCCACATGTAGACGATCAGGCCCACGACGAAGACGGTGCTCGCCACGTTAGCCTGCGGGGGGTCGAGCCAGGCGCGCATCGCCACGCCGACCAGTCCCACGACCGCCAGGACGCCGGCCGCCCAGAGCCGCAATCGGCCCCGAGGATCGTCGAGCAGGGACAGGGCGTTGGTCACGGGGATTGTCAGCAGCAGCGACACCACGGCCAGGTGGATCAGCCAGGGGACGTCGAGCGCCAGACCGACGGCGCCGGCGGCGACACCCAAGAGAGCCAGCACGCCCAGGGCCGCGCCGGTGGCTTTGTCGGAAAGGTCCATCGCCAGCCGGCCGTAACGGCTCAGCAGCAGGAGCAGGTTGAACGCCGCGTCGCCGAGCCAGGTCAGCAGCACGAAAAGGAGGTAGATGCTCAGGAGCACCGTCGCGGCCTGATGGGCCATGGGCGAGACCTTGCCGGCGGCGCCGACGAGGCGGACCAGGACGTACACGCCCACGAACAGCACCAGCCGGTGCTTGCCCGAGAGCGTCTGCACCCAGAACACGAACGAGAGCAGGACACGGTAGAGCAGGTGGCGGGCCTTGAGCGCCACGACCAGGCCGGCGCGGGCGTCGGGGTTGTGGGGGTCGAGGCGCAGGGCCTGGGCGAAGGCCTCGACGGCCTGCTTGCTGTGGCCCTGCTGGAGGCAGGTCCAGCCATGGGCGGCGTGGGAGGAGGAGTCCTCAGGGCGTTGGCGCAGGCCCTCGGCCGATGCCGCGGCGGCGTCCTCGGTGCGTCCGAGCTTGGCCAGGGCGCGGGTGCGCATGTCCGTGCAGAGGGGGTCGGTGGCGTCGATGCGCAGGCCGCGCTCGGCGGCCTCGAGGCCCTCGCGCCACCGCCCGGCGGCCATGAAGATGGCGGCGAGGCGGCCGTGGAGGTGGCTGTCGTCGGGGTCGAGCTGGATCGCACGCTGAATCGCCGCCCGCGCCTCGGGCAATTCGCCGCGCATGGCGTGGGCGGAGGCGATCAGGCCGTGGGCGAAGGGCATGTCGGGCGCCAGGCCAACAGCGTCGCGGGCCTGGGTCATGCCCTCATCGACGCGGTTCATCTCCAGCAGACAGGCGGCCCAGAGGACGCGGGCCTGGGGATCGTGAGGGTCGCGGGCGACCATCTGGCGGAGTTCGGGCTCAGCCAGGTCGACGCGACCCTGTTCAAGCCAGACTCGGACGCGGTCAAGATGGGAGGGCATGGCGGTCCGCCTTTGGATGAACCCCAGGCGCCGCGGCTGAACACGACGGCGCCAGGATCGGCAAGTAGTTTAACGAGCGGCGGGCCGGTCGCGCAGAGGTTCACAGCAGCTTGAGGTAGGCCAGCACGTCGTCGTAGAGGCCCGAGTCGTTGGCGTAGAGGGCGTAGTTGCGGGCGGAGGCGAACCAGTCGCGGGTCGAGGGCTTGACCTGTTTGACGGCCTTGAGCAGGTCGCGGGTGACCAGGGCGGCGACCTGGCCGGACGCCAGGGCCTGGCGGAGCTTTTCCTCGACGGCCAGGTCGACGACGGCCTTGAGGTCGGCGCCGGAGAAGCCGTCGGTCTTGCGGGCGACGGCGTCGAGGTCGACCTGCTCGATGGGTTTGCCGGCGAGCATGACGCGCAGGACGGCGAGGCGGGCGGGCGCGTCGGGCGGGGGGACGAAGAGGATGCGGTCAAACCGGCCGGGCCGGCGGAAGGCGCTGTCGAGGTGCCAGGGGGCGTTGGTGGCGGCGAGGATCAGGACGTTCTGGTTGTCGCTGGTCACGCCGTCGAGTTCGGCGAGGAACTGGTTGATGAGCTGGCGTCCGGCGCTCTGGCGGAGGTCGGAGCGGCTGGCGGCCAGGGCGTCGACTTCGTCGAAGAACAAGACGCAGGGGGTGTGCCGACGGGCCTGCTCGAAGAGGCTGTGGAGGCGGCGTTCGCTGTTGCCGAGGTACATGTCCAGGACGTCGTGCAGGCCGACAGCCAGGAAGTGGGCCTCGACCTGGCCGGCGGTGGCGCGGGCGAGCAGGGTCTTGCCGCAGCCGGGCGGGCCATACATCAGGATGCCCCCGCCGGCGGTCTTGCCGTAGGTCTGATAGAGGTCAGGACGCTTCATCGGCTCGATGATCTTGATCCGGATCTGGTCCTTGACCTGGTCCATGCCGCCGACGTCGCTGAAATCGATGTTGGGGCGTTCGAGCAGCAGGGGAGCGTCAGGCTCCTCGTCGCCGCGGCGGACGCGGATGCGGCCGTCATCGTCCACGTCGTCGTCGAAGTCGAAGTCGTCGTCGGGGTCGAAGGACGTGTCGCGGTCGGAGTCGTCGCGGGGCTTGGCGGCGGGGCGAGGCGCGGGGGGAAGCGCCGGGATGTTCAGGGCCTCGGCCAGGTGCGGGTCGGCCAGGGCGGGCTGGGCCCTGACGGCGAGCTGGTAGGCCGCGGCGGCGCCGTCGAGGTCGCCGGTCCGCAGGAGCAGGCGGGCGTGGAGCAAGTGCAGTGGGCCATCGGCCCCGGGTTGACCGAGGACTGACTCGACCACCGCCAGCGCGGCCGAGACGCTGCCGGTCTGGCTCAGGCAGCGGGCCAGGTCGACGCGCACGCTCACGTCGGGGTTGGCGTCAACGGCGGCGACCTTGAGGTGCTCGAGCGCCTCGGCCCAGGCGCCCTGCTTCATGAGGGTGCGGGCGAGCGACTGACGCAGGCGCAGGTCGTCCGGCCGGGCTGCGACCGCCTCGCGGAGGTTCTGCAACAGTTCGGAAAGGTCGGACATGGGATCGCTCCGCGGTCGACTCGGGCCACGATACCGGCTCGCGCCACGGACGGCAATCATTTCCGGACCACGGCTGAGCCGGCGCCACCGCCCGAGGAACCTGACGGATCAGTGGCCGTGGTCGATCTCGCCGAGCATGGGGGTGAGGGTGTCGAGCAGGTTCTTGAGGGTGGCGGCGTCGCGGGCCTCGGCGTTGAGGCGCAGCAGCGGCTCGGTGTTCGAGGCGCGGACATTGAACCACCAGCCGAGCTTGTCGAAGGCGTCGATGGTCACGCCGTCGAGATCGTCAATGGCCGCCGCCGAGGCGTACTTGGCCTTGAGGGCGGCCATCACGGCGGCCTTGTCCTCGGCGCGAAAGTTGATCTCGCCGCTCTGGGGATATTTCTTGAAAGGGGCAATCAGGGCGCTGATCCTCTTGCTCGACTTAGCCAGGACCGAGAGGACCGAGGCGAAGGCGATGGCGCCCGAGTCGCAGCAGAAGTTGTCGCGGAAGTAGAAGTGGCCCGAGAGCTCGCCGCCGAAGATGCCCTTGGTCTCGCGCAGCAGGGCCTTCATGAAGACGTGGCCCACGCGGCTGCGGCGGGGCTGGCCGCCGAGGCGTTTGATCTCCTCCTCGACGACCTTCGACGATCGCAGGTCGTAGACCACGGTGGCATTCGGGGACTGTTTGAGGAAGTGGTCGCAGAGCAGGGCTGTGAGGTGGTCGCAGCCGATGATGGCGCCCTGGTCGTCGGTGAGGATGCAGCGGTCGGCGTCGCCGTCGAAGCAGGCGCCCAGGTCGGCCTTGTGCTGGCGGACGGCGTCCTGGGTGGGCTTCATGT
>JADZCW010000112.1 GCA_020851395.1 Phycisphaeraceae bacterium | reverse complement strand
GCCCGGAGCCCCTGGAGGAAAGAAGAGCGTCTCTTCGGTGCGTGGTTGGGGTGTCGCCACTCACATGCGTGGAGTGGATCTTAGAGCGTTGTGACCTTGGGCCGTCGGGCCAGGAGCATGGTGGTCAGCACCATGCCGATGGTGGCGGCGCTGGGGCTCAGCAGCAGCGACAGCGCGGTCTGTGAGCGGCTGACGATGCGCGGTTCGTGGGCCGACGGCTGGTCAGGCGCAGCCGCGACGGGCGCGGCATGCAAGCTCAACGCCAACAGCCCGACGGCCAGTGATCGGATGCACGAACAGCGACGAACGGTCGTAGCGAAATACATGGTGTCACTCCTCTTCAAACAGCTCGCGACGAGAAGGACGTGAATCGGTTGTGTTGAACGTGGTTTTGCCGCGGCGGGGGGTATACAGCGCTGCGGCGGCACGGAGCGGTCAGCCATGGTCGCGAGGGTTCGCGTGTCGGCTCGCTCCCGGGGTGGGTCGGCGTCAGCGGTCTTGGGTCACGGTCATGTTCACTACCTCCCTGTAGGAATCCCGGCTGTCCTGCCGGTGAAAATGCAAAGCCCGTGCCATGGAACGCAATCCGAACAACATCGTCGCCGCTCGACGGTGAACGGGAACATCGCACACGCGTCGCTGATGTTCATTGTGGTTCGAGGCGGGTGGGGAAGTCCTCGGTTGCTGTTTCGCGCGGCGGTGCTCGAAATCCGAGCAGTGCGCACGGATTCGCGATCTCCACTTCATGCCTGGTTATCAGCCCTTGGTCAGGACCTCCTCGAAGATCGTTAGGCCGCGATCGAGCTCGTCCTGAGCGATGATCAGCGGCGGGGCGAGACGGATCACCGTCTTCTGCGAGACGTTGACCATCAGGCCCTTCTCCCGGCAGCGTGTCACGACCTCGGACCCGTCCTTGAACCAGCATCCTGGCGCGGTCGGGTCGAGCTCGATGCCGATGAACAGGCCCTTGCCGCGAACATCCTTCACGACGGAGTGTGACGTGGCGAAGGTGCGCAGCCGGTTGATTGCGTGCAGGCCCAGCTTGGCCGCGTGCTCGGGGAGCTTGTCGCGTTCGAGGACGTGGAAGATCATCGCCGCCGCGGCGGTGGCCAGACAGTTGCCGCCGAGTGTGGTGGCGTGCTTGACCACGCCGCCGTTCTTCTTGACGTTGTAGAGGTCCGCCACGCGCTCGGTGGCGCACATCACGCCCAGCGCCAGTCCGCCGCCGACGCCCTTGCCGAGGGTCATGATGTCGGGCGTGACGGGCCAATGCTGATGGCCGAAATACTTGCCCGTCCGGCCGCATCCGGTCCAGACCTCGTCGAAGATCAGCAGCAGGTCGTGCTCGTCGCAGAGCTTTCTCAAGCTCGGCAGGTAGTGGTCGTCGGGTACGCAGATGCCGCCTTCACCCTGGATGGGCTCGACGATGACGGCGACGGTCTGCTCGTCCAGCGCAGCCTTGATGGCGTCGAGGGAGTTGTACTCGACGTTGAGGTAGCCCGCGGGCAGGGGCTCAAAGCCCTCGCGGACGGCGGGCTGGCCGGTGGCGGCCATGGTGGCCATGCCGCGCCCGTGGAAGGAGCGGGTGGCGGAGATCACCTTGTACCGGCCCTTGAGGGAGGTGCCGGGGATGGGACCGCCCTTGCCGGGGTGGGCCTTGCCGTAGAGGCGGGTGAGCTTGATGGCGGCCTCGTTGGCGTCGGCGCCGGTGTGACAGAAGAAGGATTTACCGCCGAATCCGAGGCGAGCGATGGCCTCGGCCGCGTGGGTTTGCGGCTCGGTGTGCATGAGGTTGCCGACGTGCCAGAGCTGGTGGGCCTGCTCGCAGACAGCCCGGGCGAGGTCCGGGTGGCAGTGGCCGAGGATGCCCGCGCCGAAGCCGGCGAAGAGGTCGAGGTACTCCTTGCCCTCGGCGTCGAAGAGCTTGACACCCTGGCCGCGGACGATGGCCACCGGCCAGCGGGCGAGGTTGATGACCATGTGCTTGTCGTGTCGGGCGATGATGTCGGCGGTGGTGGCCATGGTCGAGCTCCGGGGAATGCCCAGAGGCCGCGGGGGCTCTGGTCGGGCGAAAGAGAGAAATTGTAGCGAGATGCTGGTGTGATGTTGGTTGCCGACGTCCGACGTCATCTGACTATGAAAAACAACCCCCGGCCGTCGGAGCGGGCCGGGGGTGTGATTTTGCCAGGAAATCAGCCGAGGAACCCTCCGCCGGGCGTCCTGCCGGGCGGAGTCGAAAGCGGTTGCCTTAGGCGACGGCTTCCTTGAGGGCCTTGATGGGCCGGATGCGGACGGCCTTGGAGGCGGGCTTGGCCTTGATCATGATCTCTTCGCCGGTGAAGGGATTGCGGCCCTTGCGAGCCTTGGTGGCGGGCTTCTTCTTGACGACCATCTTGCACAGGCCGGGGACGGCGAACACGCCGTTCTTCTTGAGGCTCTTGACGGCGACGTCGGCCAGCTCGGTCAGCGCCGCGTTGACCTGCTTCTTGCTGAGCTGGGTCTTGTCGGCGATGGCGCTGAAGATTTCACTCTTGGTCGGGGCTTTCGAGGCGCTCTTGGTCTTGGCCATGGACTTGTTTCTCCTAATGCGAAACAGAAAGGGTTGTTTGCGGGCTGCTCCTGGCGGAACAGGTCTGACCGAGGGATTTTCAGGGGAAAATCCGGATGTTCCCGATCATGGGTTGTGATTTTGCCTAGAAAAATCGGGGATTTCAAGCGCGACCTACGGAATTTCCGGGGCTGGGGATAACCTCGGCCGGGCCGGTGGGCGAGAACAGCGGGTTCAAGGGGGCTGGCAACCGGCTCGAACCCGGCTTCCGAGGGCTTGCCAAATTGGCAGGCAGGTGGGGGAAATAGCTGGGCCTGGCAGGCGACAGGAATGCATAAGTCGTGATTTTCAGCGGGAAAACGCGGGATTTGGGTGGCATTGGCTTTGCCATGCCCCGGGGGGGACCCTTATGCACTGGCAGGACGCGGCGTCGAAGGCCGCCCCAAGGGCCCCAGAAAAGAGGCTTTGAACCATGAGCAAGACCATCGGTATTGACCTGGGAACGACCAATTCCGTGGTGGCGGTGATGGAGGCCGGCCAGCCCAAGGTGCTGATCAACAGCCAGGGCAGCCGCCTGACGCCGTCGATCGTCGGCTTTACCGACAAGGGCGAGCGGCTCGTCGGCCAGCCCGCCAAGCATCAGCAGGTGACCAACCCCAAGAACACCATCTACTCGATCAAGCGCTTCATGGGCCGGCGGCACGCCGAGGTCCACAGCGAAGAAAAGATCGTGCCCTACGAGGTCGTCGGCGGGGAGAACGAGCTGGTCAAGGTCGGCGCCCGCGGCAAGCAGTTCACGCCGCAGGAGATCAGCGCCATGATCCTGCAGAACCTCAAGAAGACGGCTGAGGATTACCTCGGCGAGAAGGTTGAGCACGCGGTGATCACCGTGCCCGCCTACTTCAACGACGCTCAGCGCCAGGCCACCAAGGAGGCCGGCGAGATCGCGGGCCTCAAGGTCGAGCGCATCATCAACGAGCCCACGGCCGCGGCGCTGGCCTACGGGATGGACAAGAAGAAGAACGAGAAGATCGCCGTCTATGACCTCGGCGGCGGAACGTTCGACATCTCCATCCTGGACATCGGCGACGGCGTGTTCGAGGTGCTCAGCACCAACGGCGACACGCACCTCGGCGGTGACGACTGGGATCAGAAGCTCATCGACTACCTGGCTGAGGAGTTTCGCAAGCAGGAGGGCATCGACCTGCGCAAGGATCCGATGGCCCTGCAGCGGCTCAAGGAGGCGGCCGAGAAGGCCAAGTGCGAGCTGTCGACGCTGCAGGAGACGACGGTGAACCTGCCCTTCATCACCGCCACGCAGGAGGGGCCCAAGCACCTTCAGATCACCATCACGCGGTCGAAGTTCGAGCAGATCTGCGAGGACCTGTTCGAGCGCTGCCGCAAGCCCGTGCTCGACGCCCTGCGGGACGCCAAGCTCCAGCCGTCGGACGTCGACGAGGTCGTGCTCGTCGGCGGGTCGACGCGCATGCCGCGCGTGCAGCAGATCGCCAAGGACATCTTCGGCAAGGACCCGAACAAGAGCCTCAACCCCGACGAGGTCGTGGCCATCGGCGCGGCCATCCAGGGCGGCGTGCTCAAGGGCGACGTCAAGGACGTACTGCTGCTGGACGTCACGCCCCTGTCGCTGGGCATCGAGACGCTCGGCGGAGTGATGACCAAGCTCATCGAGCGCAACACCACGATCCCCACCTCCAAGAAGGAGGTCTTCTCCACCGCCAGCGATAATCAGACGACGGTGGAGATCCACGTGCTCCAGGGCGAGCGCGAGTTCGCCCGGGACAACCGGACGCTCGGCCGCTTCCAGCTCACGGGGATCCCCACGGCCCCGCGCGGGATGCCGCAGATCGAGGTCGAGTTCAACATCGACGCCAACGGCATCCTCAACGTCGCCGCGACGGACAAGGCCAGCGGCAAGACGCAGAAGATCGAGATCCAGGGCTCGTCGGGCCTCTCGAAGGACGAGATCGAGAAGATGAAGACCGACGCCGAGGCCCACGCGGCCGACGACCGCAAGCAGCGCGAACTGGTCGACGCCCGCAACCAGGCGGAGAACATCGTCTACCAGACCCGCAAGCAGCTCTCGGAGTACGGCGAGAAGGTCTCGGCCGAGGTGCGTGGCAAGATCGAGTCGGCGATCAATGACCTCGAGTCCAAGATCAAGGGCGACGATGCCGAGTCGATCAAGCGGTCGCTCAACGAGTTGATGCAGGCGGCCCAGGAGCTGGGCAAGGTCATGTACGAGAACATGGGCGCCGGGGCGGCCGCAGGCGGAGCAGCGGGGAGCGCTTCTGGCGGAAATTCCGGCGGTAACGCGGCTTCCGGGGGGGCCAAGAAGGGCGGCGACGACGTGATCGACGCCGAGTACGAGGTCAAGGAATAAGTCTTTCATCGCGGATGTTCGCGTGAGGGCGCAGTGGAGTTGAAGGGCCCATGTCGTTTGACATGGGCCTTTTACTTTGGGGATGCTCTGGGCCATGGGTACTGAGGTTCAACAGCGACGGGCGAAGCTTTGGGGCCTGTTGGGCGACCTGCCTGAGCGTCATCGGCCGATCTCGGCGCGGACGCTTCGCGTCGAGGAGCGCGAGGGGTATCGGCTTGAGACACTGGCGCTGGATCTGAACGGTCTGGAGGAGGTGCCGGCGTATCTCGTCAAGCCGCTGGGCAGGGATGGAAACCTTCCGACGGTTCTCTTCAACCATGCCCACTGGGGGCAGTACGACGTGGGCAAGGAGGAACTGCTCTCCGGCCGGCCTGGGTACGCTGAGCCACTGGTGCAGAAGCCGGCCTGGGGCAAGGCGCTGACGGATGCGGGCTACGCGGCGATGTGCATCGACCACTGGTGCTTCGGCCAGCGATGCGCGGTCGGGGCGGGTGGGGCGATGTATCCGATCACGCGGCCCGAGCAGGGGAATCCCGAACTTGAGACGTTCAAGCGGATGCTCTGGGATGGGCGCGTGATGTGGGGGATGATGGTCTACGACTCGGTGCGGGCGCTGGACTACCTCTGCTCGCGGCCGGACGTGGACGCGGGGCGGATCGGCACGCTGGGCATGAGCATGGGCTCGACCATGGCCTGGTGGCTGAGCGCGCTGGATGAACGCGTCAAGGTCTGCGTGGACATCGGCTGCCTGACGGACATCCACACGTTCCGCCGGCAAGCGGGACCACTCGGACATGGGATCTTCTACTTCGTTCCGGGACTACTCAAACATTTCACGACGGCTCAGATCAACGCCTTGATCGCCCCTCGGCCGCACCTGGCGGTGGCGGGCAACCTCGACCCCCTGACGCCCCCGGAAGGGTTGGACGCGATCGACGGCGAATTGCGGCGGGTGTATGGCACGCTCGGGGCGGGCGAGGCGTGGAAACTGGTGCGGGAGGACGTGCCCCACATGGAGACGCCGCGGATGCGGGCCGAGGCGTTGGTGTGGTTGAAGCGATGGTTGTAGGTCGGCGGCGAGGGTGCCGGGACTTGCCGGTTGATTCATCGGCATGAACAATGGCGGGTGTGATGACGCAGGTGACCACCAGGGGATCGGCCGCTGCGGGGGGCATGGACATCGCGGTTCGCGGTGTCCGGCGTGTATTTGAGAGCCATCGCGGGCCTGTGTCGGTGCTCGAGGGTCTGGACCTCGATGTCGAGGCGGGGGATTTCGTGGCCATCCTCGGGCCGTCGGGGTGCGGGAAGTCGACACTGCTGCGATTGATCGCGGGACTGGATCGGCCGGACGGCGGGCAGGTCGAGCTGCGCGGCGCCGAGGGCACAAACACAACTTCAGGGGGTGGGATTGCGTATGTCTTTCAGGATGCGCACCTCCTGCCCTGGCGGGATGTGCTGGGGAACGTGGTGCTGCCGCTGGAGCTGATGGGCCAATCGCGGCGATCTCGGAAGACGGCGGCGTTGGCGGCGATCGAGAAGGTGGGCCTGAGCGAGGCGGTGGATCGCTACCCCGCCCAGCTCTCGGGGGGCATGCGGATGCGTGTGTCGCTGGCGCGGGCGATGGTGACGCGGCCGCGGTTGTTGCTGCTGGATGAGCCGTTCGCGGCGTTGGACGAGATCACGCGTCAGCACCTCGACGAGGAATTGCGTGCCCTCTGGCGGGAGTCGCGGATGACGGTGGTCTTCGTGACACACTCGACGAGCGAGGCGGTATACCTGGCCGAGCGAGCGGTGGTGCTGTCCAAGCGACCAGCGCGGATCGTGCGGGACGTGCTGCTCAAGCTGCCGTCCGACAGGCCGAAGGATCTGCGGGGAACGGCGGAGTTCGCCCGGGAAACCGCCGGCGTCTACGCGGCCCTGGAAGAGGGAGAGATCCTGCCATGAGGCTGCCGCGCTGGGTCAGCGTGTTCGGGCCGCCGGCGGTGAGCTTCGTGCTCCTGTCGGCGGGGGCGGAATTGGCGGTGCGCCTGGCGGGCGTGCCGGCCTACCTGGTGCCGCCGCCGTCGGCGGTCTTCACGGCGATCGTGCGCGAATGGCCGGCACTGGGTTGGGCGGGAACGATGACCTGTGCGGCCGCGGTGTTGGGGTTCGGGATCAGCGCCCTGGTGGGGATGCTGCTGGCGGTGGTGCTCTCGGCATCCCGGCTTGTCCAGCGGGCGTTCTATCCCTACGCGATCTTCTTCCAGACGGTCCCCATCGTGGCCATTGCGCCGATGCTGGTGATCTGGTTCGGGTATGGCATCCGGGCCGTGGTGGCCTCGGCGTTTATCGTGTCGGTCTTCCCGGTGATCGCCAACACGCTCACGGGGCTGCTGAGCACGGACCCGGCGCTGGCGGACATGTTCCGGCTCTACGGGGC
>JADZCW010000111.1 GCA_020851395.1 Phycisphaeraceae bacterium | reverse complement strand
TGATCGCCGTCCACGGACCCGCCGGCGACTGCCCGCGCGGGTCCCATAAAACCTTCCTCACGTCCTGTGGGAAGGCCGGTTCCGACAGAAACTCTGGTAAGTCATCGACAAAGTGCGTGCACCGGGCTTGAGCAATCCGCCCGAGCTTGGCCTGCTTGGTCAGCTCCAGGTAGACGTCCTGCCTCCCCAGCCCCGCCCCCGAGGCATCAAAGAACCCGTGATGCTCCAGCCACCCCCTCGCCGCCTCATGCAGATCGCACGCCTCCCCCAGGTAGGGCTGGCGCGTCTTGTGGCTGATGATCGCAACGCGAACACCCTTCATCCTCGCCTCCCGGAAGAAGTCGATCACCCCCGCAAAGGGCGGCGCGTCGAGGATCCGCTTCCCGTAGACGATCCCCTGCAACCGCGTCCAATCCTCCTCCCGCCCCGCCTTGCGGAGCCAGTCGCGAACATCGTTCTTGCCTGACCCCACGTTGGCTGGGATCAGTCCCAACTCCACCGCCACGCGGTGAAACACACCGTCGTAGCAGACGATCGTGTTGTCGAAGTCGACGCCCAGCAGCATGAGGGGTACAGGGTAGGGGGGTACAGGGAAGGGAACACTACACGCCGAGCGTCAGGTCGATCAGCGGCCGCATGGCCTTGCCGGCCTCGAGGTCGTCCAGGGCCTGGTTGATTGTAGTTAAGCCGTAGCCGCGCGTGAGCATGGGCTCGACGCGTAATCGAGCATTCCCCTCGCCAGCCAGCAGGCGCGCATACCGTGGATAGTCGCGATCGGGGTCGGAGTCGCCGCCCCAGGTGCCCAGCAGCCGCTTGCCCTGGTTGAAGTGCTTCGGATCGATGGCCACCTGACTGCCCGCCGGGGCGTTGCCGATGACCACCGCGCGACCGCCGCGGGGACGGACTATTTCTAAGGCCTGCGTCATGACGACCGGCTTGCCCGTGGCCTCGATGGCCAGATCCACGCCGCCCGGACACAGCTCAGCCAGCTTCTTGACCAGCTCTTCCTGAGCGGGATGGATCGTGTGCGTTGCGCCAAGCGAGCGGGCGACGGCTAGTTTCTCCGGCGCGAGATCCACCGCAATCACAGGCGAACAGCCCGCCATCACCGCCCCGGCCACTGCGCACATACCTACCCCGCCGCAGCCGAGGATCACGCAGCTCTCACCGGTGCTCGCCTGCCCCGCGTGGATGACACTGCCAAGCCCCGTCGGCATCGCGCAGCCCAGCAGCACCGCCGAGTCCGATGGAACGTCCCGGGGAAGCACCGTCAGCCGATTTTCGCTCACCACCGCATGCCGGTTGAACGTCGTCACCGCCCCCGCGTTGACTTTGTCATTCGAGCTTCCATACACCACGCCCGGCACGTCCGCGCCGGATCCCTTGAGCCACGACAGCACCACCCGATCCCCCGCCTTGACCTTGCGGACGTTGGCCCCAACCTCGAGCACCACGCCCGACCCCTCATGCCCCAAGCAGTGGGGGAGGTAAGCGTCCTTGCCGCGCCGCCCGCGTGCCTCAAGCACCTGCGTGTGACAGACTCCGCTGAACGCCACCTCGACCAACACCTGCCCCGCCCCCAGCGCCGGGATCTCCAAATCCCACAGCTCCAGCGGCCGATTGAGCTCCACGAGGATGGCGGCGGTGGTCTTCAACGTGTTTGGGGCGCCGGGTACGGGGTGGAGAGTAGGGGAGTCGTGGCCGACTCGGGCTGCACGACACTCGTGATCCGCGCCGTGATCGCCTCAACGGTCAATCCATGCAGCGCCCGGTAGTGGTCCTGATCGCCCGCCTCATGGTGGAAGTGATCCTGCGTCCCGACACGCAGCAGCTTCGCCGGCGTGGCGGATGTCTCACTCACGCACCGATCCACAAGCCATTCCGCCACCGATCCGCCCAATCCCCCAAGCAGACTGTGCTCCTCCAGCGTGACGACCAGCCTGAATCGCCCGAAGAACGCCTCCTCCAGCATCTCGACGTCCAACGGCTTAACCGTGTGCATGCTCATCACGCCCGCCACGAGGTTCGACGCCTCGAGCGCCTGCGCCGTCTCGCACGCCAGTGGCAGCACGTTCCCAGTCGAAAGAATGCACACGTCCCGCCCGGGGCGCACCGTGATCGCTCGCCCGATCCTCAGCTCTGGCGTCGAAGCATGCACCGCCGGCTCACCCTTCTTCCCGATTCGCAGGAACACCGGCCCATCACACCCGACCGTCGCCTTCACCGCCGCCCCCACCTCCGGGGGATCGCCCGGGCAGACCACCGTCATCCCAGGCAAGGCCCGCATCACCGCGATGTCCTCGCACGAGTGATGCGTCGCCCCCAGGCTCGCGTACGACAGCCCCGCCCCCGTCCCCACGATCACCACCGGCTGATGGTGGTAGCACAGATCCACCCGGATCTGCTCGAGCACGCGGTACGTGACAAACGGCGTGATCGTGTAGAGGTAGGGCCGCAGCCCGCTCATCGCCAGCCCCGCCGCCAGCGAGACCATGTTCGCTTCCGCCACCCCGCAGTTGTAGAACCGGCCCGGGAACTGCTCTTTGAACTTGTCGAACATCCGATTGCCGATGTCGCCCGACAGCAGCACGACGCGCTCGTCCGCCGCCGCCAGCCCGGCAATCGCTTTGGCGAAGGCGTTCCTCACGCGACCACCCCCAGCTCCTTCTGGGCCGTGGCGACCTCCGCCTCGGTCGGGATGCGATAGTGCCAGTTGTTGTCGTCCTGCATGAACGACACGCCCCGGCCCTTGACCGTCTTGGCAATGATCGCGAGCGGTTTGCCCGAAGAATCCGGCACGCCGCGCATCACCTCTGTGAGCTTCCGCGGGTCGTGACCATCGGCCTCGACCACGTTCCAGCCGAAGGCGCGAAACTTGTCGGCCAGCGGTTCCAGGGCCAGCACGCCCCGGCTGCGATCCGTCGCCTGCCAGCCGTTGAAGTCCACGATCGCGCAGAGGTTTGAGAGAGCTTGTCCGCCCCCGTTACTTCCGGGGGCCCGTCCGGCGAACATCGCCGACTCCCACACCGACCCCTCATTGCATTCCCCGTCGCTCATCAGCACGTACACTCGGTAATCGCGATTGGCGATCCGCCCCGCCAGCGCCATCCCCGCGCCGATGCCTAAGCCGTGCCCCAGCGATCCCGTCGCCGCTTCAACGCCTGGCAGACATCCCGGGCTTGGCTGCTCGGGCAGATTCGTCCCCGCCTGGTTGAACTTCTCCAACAAGCTCACGTCGAAGAACCCGCGATACCCCAGCGTCGCGTAGAGCGCCGATACAGCATGTCCCTTGCTGAGAATGAACCGATCCCGGTCCGGATCGTCGGGCCTACGAGGGTCCAGCCGCAGCACGCCGAAGTACGCCGCGCTGAGGATGTCCGCGCACGACAGCGCCGACCCCAGGTGTGGCGAATCGCCCTGATGCGACAGCCGCACCACCCGCGCCCGGATGCGCGCCGCGTGCTCCGCCAGCACGTGCGGATCGTCCGTCAGTCCCGCCCTCGCCGTCGTCGTCTGGATCACGTCAGCGCGCCCTCGAGCAGCTTGGCCTCGGCCGACTGCATCATCCGGATGTTGAAATACTTCGGGTCCTCCAGCGGCCGCGGCACCTTGCCCGCCGCGAACGCCTGAACCAACTCACGCACCGCGTCCTCGATCGTGTGCCTCGGCTCGAATCCCAGCTCCCGCCGGATCTTCTCCGACGAGATGTGGTACGACCGCCCGTCGTCCGTCACCGTCGTGACGATCGGCACCGCTTCGCGATCCGGCATCTCCTGCTTGACCACCGTCCGCACCAGCCGGGCGATGTCCCCGATCGACATGTTCTGGTACCCCGCGTTGAAGATCTTCCCCGCGATCCGATCGTCCGGCTCGCGCAGAAGCTGCACGTACAGGTCCGTGATGTCCTGGATGTGGATGTTCGGCCGAAGCTGATCCCCGCCAAACACCGTGATCTTCCCCGAGTTCACCGCGTGATTCGTCAGGATGTTCACCGACAGGTCCAGCCGCAGCCGCGGCGACCACCCGCAGACCGTCGCCGGCCGGATCGTCACCGCCGTGAACCGCGGCGACTGGAACTCGCGGAGGATCTCCTCGCACAACGCCTTGTACTTGCTGTAGTCCGTCAGCGGCGCGAGCTTGTGCTCCTCCGTGACGTTCGGCTCATCGCTCACCCCGTACACGCTCGAGCTCGAGGCGTAGATGAACCGGTCCACCCCGCAGTCGAGGCTGATCTGCACCAGCGGCCGGAACGCCTCGTAATTCACGCTCTTGCCGAGGTTGGCGTTGAGCTCAAAGCTCGGGTCGTTGGAGATGCACGCCAGGTGGATCACCGCGTCGCATCCCGGCAGAAAGTCGCGCAGCAGCTCGTGATCGCGCAGGTCGCCCTTGATCTGCGTCAGGTTCGGGTCGTCACGCACCGCGTCGAGCACGTTCTCGCCGTAGAGATACCAGTCGACCACCCGCACGCGGTACCCCGCCTGCAGCAGCTTGGGCACCAGCACCGCCCCGACATACCCGCCTCCCCCGGTGACCATCACGGTTCGAATGGGTCTCATCACGCATCTCCTCGATGCCGGGCGGATGCGCCCGCGGCTCGGTTCTGTCCCCGCCCCGACGCCTCACGTATCCCCGGCAGCATGATCGCAGTGTCCCGCGATCCTTACTTCAGCAAGCACTCGACGTGCTTGAGCAACGCGCCCTTCTCGATCGTCCGCTGATGCCCGATCGTCGCCACCGCCTCGGCCCCCGCCGCGTTGCCCAAGAGTCCCACGACCTCCAGCGGCGCCCCGGCCGCCAGGCACAGACTCGCCACCGCCAGCAGCGTGTCGCCCGCGCCCATGCGGTCCTTGACCTGCCCCGCCACCGCCGGCACCTCCACGAACCCGTCCGATCGCCCGAACAGCAGGCTCCCCTTGGATCCGCGCGTCACGATCACACCCTGCGCCTCGAGCCGGTCCGCCAGGTGCTCCGCCATGGGCTGCAGGTCGCCGTAGCGATCGCGCGCCTCGAGCCGGATCTCGTTCTCCGCCAGGCACGCCCAGTCCGCCCGCGGATAACGCCCGATGCTGTGATAGCCCTGATTCCCCGCGTTCGACTGCGCATTAACCACCAGCAGCTTCGATCGTTGGCAGATCACGTCGATCGCCCGCGGCGTCAAGAGCCCGTGCCCATAGTCGACCACCACCACCATGTCCGCCCCCGGAATCACCTGCTCCAGCGACGCGACCAGCTCGTCCTCCGCTCCCCCGGAAAGCGGCGCGTCATTCATCTCGTAGACCGCGAAGAGCTTCTGAAAAAAGTACCGGTCGACGAACCGCCGCTTGACGATCGTCGGCGCCCCAGCCGTCTCGACGAAGTGCGCCAGGACCTGCGGCATCAGCCGCTCCCGCGCCCACCCCTGACGCGGGCACGCCTTGCCCATCGCCGCCACCAGGTCCACCCGCTCGCAGAACGGTGCGAAGTGGTTCGCCACCGCCAGCGTCCCGCCCGCGAACGTCTCGACCGACTGCTGACGCACCGCCAGCATCGGCTCCTTCGAGCTCTTGCCGATCGCGTCGCAGTAGTGGTACTCGTCGATGATCGCCTCGCCCACGACCACCACCCGCGACACCCCCGGGCTCTGCAGGTAGTTCAGCACCCCGTCGATCGGATGCCGCCGGCCGAACCCCCGCAGATATTCCTGAACTTCCGGGGGGAACGTCGAGAGGTGCTGGTTGATCAGCGTCGACGAGCTGAACGTGATCCCATCCGTAAAAGCCATGACCCCGCCGACCGCCCGCACCGCCCGCTCCTCCTCAGCCACAGCCCCGTTATGGTCCTTGAGTTCCTTGAACTCCCCACCCTTGACGAACACGTCCGGCCGCAGCGCCTGGATCGTCTCGGTGGCGCGTGGCCAGTGGTTGACCGCGACATAGTCCACGCACGCCAGCGCCGCCAGCGCCTCGGCCCGCAGCCGCTCCGGGAACGCCGGCCGCGACGGCCCCTTGTTCACGAACCGGTCCGGCGTGATCGTTACGACCAACAGATCGCCCAGCTCGCGAGCCTGCTGCAGATGCTTGATATGCCCGACGTGAAGCAGATCGAATACGCCGTGACAGTGCACCACCCGCCGGCCCTGGCGCATCTGGGCCAGCCGCTGCGTCAGCGCCGGCAGCTCGAGCACTTTGCCCGCAGCGCCGTCGTCAGCTTTCCGCTCTGTGGTGATCCTGCCATCCGTGGCGATCATCAGGCGCTCCCTCGCACCGATCCTTATTCTTAAGTCGGCTCGGGGCCGCTTTTAACGACAAACTTTCACCCTCACCCCGCGCCATGAACGTCGCTCACCCACCCACTCGGCGTTGGGGCTTCCCCCGGCTCCTCCGCCAGCCTCCGTGTCAGGACGCCAAAGGCCCTTTTCAACCCCGCGTCGAAAGTCAGACGCTCAGCTACGTTTTGCCGCTGACGTCCGCTGATCGCCCTGCGCTCATCCGGCTCAGCCATGAAGTGCTCGATCTTCCGCCGACACTCCGCCGCGTCCGCGAAGCTCACTGCTTCCAGGTCCGGCAGCGCGATCTGCGCCCCCCGCAGCACCCCCGCCCGCTCCCAGCTCCGCACCCATGTGACCGGGTCAACTTCCGGATCGTACGTCAGGTCCTGGCAAGTTCTTAGCAGCTGTTCGAGCGACTCCCGTCGCGACCCGGCCGCGGCCAGGGCCTCCCCCGTGTCCCGCGGCGCATCGGCCCCTTGACCCAGCTCAGCCAGCAGCGCCGACAGCCGCGGCAGCCAGACATGCGACGGATGATCGCGCACCAGAAAGAACCCACCCGACATCAGTCCGTCAAGCAGCCGATGGTGCGCGAAGCAGGTGTAGGGCTCCAGGCAGAGGTTGATCCGGCCGCGGTGCATCAGCCCCGCCAGCTCCGGCCCGTGCATCACCACCCCCCGCGCGTACCGGCCGAAGCGCGGATGATGCTCCCAACCCCGACCGTAGACGCTCAGCCGCAGCCCCAGCGCGTCAGCCGCGTCGGCCGCCCACGCCAGCGCCTGCTGCCGGTACAACGCGCTGTTGAGCTGGCCCCACAACCGGTCCGCCACCGGGTTCCGCGCCTCCGCCGCCATCCGCAAACCCCGTGACCGCGACGCCTCATCCAGCATCCGCTTGATGGCGATCAGCGTCGCGATCGATCCCCCCCGCTCATACGTCTTGACGATCTTCTCCGCGACTTCCGACACCACCTCGACCAGAGCGCCCCGGCAATCCTTGAGGATCTCCGGAACGATCTCCGCCGGCCGCCCCGAGACATTCGAGACGTAAAGCAGATCGTCGACCTGCCCCGTCGCCGACCCGCCCGCACCCCGCTCCTCTTCCGGGGGCGGAGGCGGCGGCTCCAGCGCCGCGAGCATCATCGGCACGTCGATCATCCGCGCCGCCGGATACCCGTAGGACCGGATGAACATCGGCCCGGCAAAGCTCAGCGTGTAATCCCACCTCCCGATCGACGCCCCCGCCTGCCGGCTCGTGAGATTGTTCAGGTGGTCCTGGATCCAGCAGACGTGCAGCAGCCCCCGAGGATACAGCCCCGGCACCTCGTACCGCAGGTGATCAATGCACAGCACCAGATCGGGCTCAAAATCCGCCAGGACACGCCGGATCGTCGCCGGCATGATCCGCCGCGACGGCGACGGCTCGATCAGCACCCGCGTGCTCCAGCCCATCCGATCCAGCGCCGCCTGGGTGTCCCGGATGGCGTATTGCAGCACCGTCGTGAAGCGCGAGGTCATCAGCAGCGCCCGCGGCGGTCGCGGCCCGGTCCCCCCGAGCGTGGCCGCCAGCGCCGTCGGCGTGACCCGCGCGTAATGGGCATCGAGCCGGCGTTGCACCTGATCCTGCTCCGCCTGCGCCCGCTTGAGAGCGCCGCTCAGCCACGCCTCGAAACCCGCCAGCTCATCCTCCGCGCCCTGGCGCGGGACCGACAGCAGCATCCGCGGAGGCTGCGCCCAGGCGTCTGCCCGGAGGGAGCTTTCGAACTGCCTCTGCCAGTCTCCCCCGACGTACCAGCTGAAGCGCTCAGCCAGCAACGGACTAGTCGGCCCCGACCAGTCATGGATCATCATGCACGCCAGCAGCAGCCCCGGGTCCGGCTCGAAGATCGACACCGCCTGCTCCTGGTCCATGAACAGCTTCGGTGGGTGCAGGCTCAGCGCGTCGACCAGTTGCCCATCGCCCAGCCCCAGCACCCCCAGCGCCGGACCCGTCTGGTAGTTCGGCCCTAACGCGGCGACCATCGCCCCCGGGTCGGTCGGCGCGTTCTCGCCGGCGCCCATCAGGCGCATCTCCCCCTGCGGATCCTGCCATGCCAAGGACCGCCTGCCCGTCGGCAGCGTCACTATCTGATAGGCCCGCCGCCCCGGCCGCAGCAACGCCGCGTAGAGGGTCGGCCGGACTTGACGCACCGCCGCCAGGTTCCGGCACAGGCATAGTTGATGGGCCGCCGCCGGATCCTCAGGAGCCAGCGACGACAGGCAGGCCGCCGCCTGGTCCCACCGCTGGCCCCGCATGTGCTCCATGACCCGCGCCCACGCCGCCCGGACAGTAGGGTCGGTCTGAGTTGTTGGCGTGGGCATCGGTCCGTGGACCTCGGTGGTTCTTTGCTCGAGAGGGGGGGCGAGCCGGATCAGTCTGAGCGCTAACGCCTGCCTTCTCCATACTTATCGGGCCTATCGCCGCGCCCAATTGAAAAGGGCGATGTTCGGTACCCATACATCAACATCTAGATGTACCTGACGCGTATTATATAAAGATATTTTTCGATCTTGTTTCCCCGCACTCTTCAGGACGTGTCTAACACGGATCGTTGTTTGCCCAGGACTATGAACATCAAAGACTCATTTTTTTCAAGCCGACGAAATATCTCTTGAATTTGGGGTCATCAAGGGTATGTTCATAATGAAAGTGACTCGGTCGCGCGTGTTCTTGATGTTCCTGCCAAGCGTTGCGGACCTCGTGCGGCGGGATGATTTTGGGCATGCTTCCGCATCGGTCTGGTATCTCTCGATGGCGCCTCTCGTGTGCCGTCGTGTGGTTCTTTGAGGCAGACGGGTGGGTTACGCCCACAACAGGCAAATAAGGAGGAAAACTGATGCGATGGTCACGATGGACGTTCGTGATGATGATCGGCGCGATGGCCATGCCCGCCATGGGTGCCTTGTCCGACAACCTGATCAACGGAGGCACGTTCGAGGGCGCCGGCTTCAACGGCGTCGACACGACCGGCGAGGCCATCGAGCCCATCATCAAGATCTATGACTCGCCGCGCACGCAGGCCGAGG
>JADZCW010000110.1 GCA_020851395.1 Phycisphaeraceae bacterium | reverse complement strand
TGGGGTCGCCGATGCGGGAGGTGTAGTCGCCGATGATCAGGACGGCGGTGTGTCCGAGGTCCTGGAACTGGCGCATTTTGCGTAGGACGACGGTGTGTCCGAGGTGGATGTCGGGGGCGGTGGGGTCTAGGCCGAGCTTGACGCGCAGGGGTTTGGGGCGAGCGAGTTTGGCGCGGAGTTCATCGAGGCTGTAGATGTTCTCGACGCCTCGGGCGAGCAGGGCCAGGGTGTCGTTAGGGTTGTTGGGCATGGGGGAAGATCATAGCGATGAGGGGGACAGGTCGCACGCGGATGGATCGGCGGGGAAGCGGGGGTGGTGGTTGGATGGGGATGAGATGATCAGGTGAAAGAATGATGATAGGAGTTTGGAATGATTCATGACGATAACGTGGCGTTTTGACATATGTGTGAAAGATGATCAATATGGTTCTGGCTGGGGGTGATTGATAGTGATGGTTGTTAGACAGGCTGGGCCACGGCGCGATCAGGGGCGTCGGGCAAGATGAGACATTCCACTACAAAGGAGCGACGGATGCCACGCGTGACGACGGCGAAAGAGTTGGATCAGCTGATCTCGAAGCTTCAGGCGCAGCGGTCGGAGTACGTGCAGGAGATCGAGAAGATTGACGCGATCTTCGCGCGCTACGGGATCGGCGGCGGGGTGCGTCGGGGGCGCGGGCGTCCGGCGAAGGCTGCGGGGGCGGTCGTGGGCAAACGAGGGCGTCGTCGCAAGCGTGGGAGCTTCGCGAAGACGGGCGAGCAGTCGATCCTGGATTATGTCAAGAGCCACGGCAAGCCCAGCACGGCGGACGTGAACGTGCACTGGAAGAAGGAAGGTCGCGGGGGCAAGGCGGACAACACGCTGACGCGGCTGGTCAAGGAGGGCAAGCTCAAGCGGGTGGCGAGCAAGGACGTGCGTGGGAGCCGGTACGCGACGGCGTGAGCGGCGGCCGGCGCGGGTCAATTGGATACGCCGGGGCTGTCCATCCGGGCCTGAAGGGCCCGGCTTGGCGGCCCGGGTTGTGGCAGGGAAGTTCTCGACCCAGGCCCGGGAGGGCCTGGGCTTTCCATTAGGAGGTTGATGTCATGTCGAAGCTCGCACGGGTGGCGCTGTTGGGTTCGAAGTTCATGGGTCGGACGCACTCGAACGCGTACCTGAAGGCGGGGAAGTTCTTCGATCTGCCGGTCGAGCCGGTGATGGAGCTGATCTGCGCGCGGAACGCGGCGGAGCTCGAGGCGTTCGCGGGTCGGTGGGGGTGGCGGCGGTGGACGACGGAGTGGAGGGAGGCGGTGACGGACGACCAGGTGGATCTGGTGGACGTCGGGACGCCCAACCACGTGCACAAGGAGCAGGCGATCGCGGCGCTCGAGGCGGGCAAGCACGTGGCGTGCGAGAAGCCGTTGGCCGGGACGCTCGACGACGCGCGGGCGATGCTGACGGCGGCGAAGAAGGCGCGTAAGAGCAAGACTTTTGTCTGGTACAACTACCGTCGGTGCCCGGCGGTGGCGTTGGCGCATCAGCTGGTGAAGGAGGGTCGGCTGGGGCGGATCTACCACGTGCGTGCGGCGTACCTGCAGGACTGGGGCGGGCCTGACACGCCGTTGCTGTGGCGGTTTCAGGAGAAGTACGCAGGGACGGGGCCTCATGGGGATCTGAACGCGCACAGCATCGACATGGCGAGGTTCATCACGGGTCAGGAGATCACGGAGATCATCGGGGCGCACGGTCAGACGTTCATCAAGGAGCGGGACATCATCGCGGACGCGGGCGGGGAGATTGCTGGACGTGGGGCGAAGCGGAGCGGGAAGAAGAAGGGTCGGAGCACGGTGGAGGACGCGATGATCTTCATCGCGAAGATGAGCGGTGGGGCGGTGGCGAGCTTTGACACGTCGCGGTTGTCGACGGGGGACAAGAATCGGAACCGGATCGAGATTCACGGGGAGAAGGGGGCGTTGCGGTTTAATTTTGAGCGGATGAATGAATTGGAATGGTACGACGCGACGCTGGAACCTCGGCTGCAGGGGTGGTCGGTGATCAACGTGACGCGTGGGGGGGACGGGCATCCTTACGCGGGGGCGTGGTGGCCGGCGTCGCACGTGATCGGGTACGAGCACGGGTTCATTAACATGGCGTCGGACATTTTCCGGGTGCTGGGGGGTCAGAAGGCGGTGGTGCCGCTGCCGGACTTCGCGGACGCGTACGAGACGCAGCGGGTGCTGGCGGCGGCGTTGATGTCGGCGAAGAACCGGTCGCCGGTGCCGATGAGCGAGGTGAAATAGGGGGATGAGGGGTTGGGGATGAGGGATTGGGGGGGGGCGGAGGGTTTGACAAACTCGGGGGGGAAAATAAAGTAACCGATCTGCACCGGCTGGAGGTCCGCGATCGAAACGATCGTGGTCAGCCGCAGGGGGCGTAGCTCAATTGGTTAGAGCACCGGACTGTCGATCCGGAGGTTGCGGGTTCGAGCCCCGTCGCCCTCGTTTCAGTACACGATGTGGTTTTTAGTGCACGAAGGTGGTCGTCTTGCGGCGATCCGCGCATGGCAAGCTGCGCGGGGTGTGGGCCGCGGAATGATGTACGTTTTTACGGTTTTGCGAAAGTTTTTGGAAAAGGATGGACATGCTCCGTTTCCGTGCGTTACCTTGCATGCGGCCGGGGGTCCGCCAGCACGTGACGGGCTCAGATGACGGGTGCCGCGGGAAAAGTGGTGTCCGGCGTGGGTGGAGCCGAGACTTCGCGATGGGCGAATGTTTTCGGGTGCTCCATCGCTTTGTATGAGGCATTTACGCCCAGCCATCGCCGTCGATCGTCGGTCGACGGACTGCGTGGCGCCGGGCGGTTGACGCTGTTGCATGGTCGTGGCGTGGTGAGCCTGCCCGACGGGGTCAGCCTGAGGAGGACTGACACGGGCATGTCAGGGGGCGAGTTGCCCCGCACGCGTGATGTTTTTAGCATCCCAGGGCATCTGAATTACGGAGTGATCGTTGCCCGTGGGGTGATGTGGGATTGGCGAGTGGGCGGCAAGCTGGGTAGAGGTTAAAAAATACGAGTTTAGGGATTAACCGGCGCGAGGAAGGGGAAAAGCTTGCGTTCAAATTAAACAGATCAAGGAAGTTGAGCCAGGGGGCGATGATGCAAGGGTGGGGAAAATGAGGCGTGGCGGGGTGGAAGAGGGCGCGGGGCTGGGGGGCGAGGGCGGCGCGTCGGTCTGGGGAGGGCATACCCGTGGGGTGGAAAACTGAAAAACTACGGCCAGTCAGTAGATAGCTACGGTCCGGGGAATTTAAGGTGTCTAGCCATGTTGACCAATCGAGTGACGGTGCGGGTGCAGCTTGAGTCGTCGTGCAAGAAGATGCTCGACGAACTGTGCGATCGACGCGGGATGACGCAGATCGCGGTGATGACGCGGCTGGTCAACTGGTTCGTTGAGCAGAACGAGCTGATCCAGGCGGCGGTGCTGGGGCAGTTGTCGGCGCAGGCTCAGCAGGAGCTGGCTCGACGGCTTTTGCAGCAGATGGTCGGGGGCAGGAGCAGGGGGCCGCGTTAGGCCGGGCGCGACGCGGTGGCGTCGCGGGGAATGACCGGGGGCCGGGCAGCGAGGCCTGTAGCAAAGAACTACGGATGGACCATAGATCACTACAGGGCCAGGGAGTATGTTCCCGCCATGAGCAAGCGCGTAATCATGCGGAT
>JADZCW010000109.1 GCA_020851395.1 Phycisphaeraceae bacterium | reverse complement strand
CGCTCGAGGGGGGTGAGCTGTGCCTCTGCCAGATCATCGAGCTGCTGGGGCTGGCGCCGTCGACGGTGTCCAAGCACATGGCGGTGCTGCACCAGGCGGGGCTGGTCGAGCGGCGGAAAGAGGGCAAGTGGCATTACTACCGGCTGGCCAGCGAGGATGAGGCGTCGCCCGAGGCGGTCTCGGCGCTGGCGTGGGCGAAGTCGGCTCTGCACGGGCAGGCGGTGGTGCAGAGCGATCAGCAGAAGTTGCGGAACGTCCGGCGGAAGCAGCTCGTGGAGCTTTGCGCGTGCTACCGAAACTGAAGATCCTGTTCCTGTGCACGGGCAACTCGTGCCGGTCGCAGATGGCCGAGGGGTGGGCGCGTCACCTGCGGGGGGACGTGATCGAGCCGTACTCGGCCGGGATCAGGGCGGTGGGGCTCAACCCGCACGCGGTGGCGGTGATGGCGGAGGCGGGGGTGAACATCCGGGGGCAGACGAGCAAGACGCTCGAGTCGCTGCGTGATGAATCGTTCGACGTGGTGGTGACGGTCTGCGGGCACGCGCACGAGAGCTGCCCGGTGTTTCCGGGAAAGACTCGCGTGGTGCACGTGGGCTTCGACGACCCGCCTGCGTTGGCGGCAAAGGAGACGGACCCCCGGAAGGCGATCGAACATTACCGGCGCATCCGCGACCAGATCAAGGATTTCGTGCGGACGCTGCCGGAAAGTCTAGGCCAACGAATTTGAAGGAGTGTGATCATGGGATGCTGTGGTTCCTCGGACCAGAACAAGAGCGTGGCGACGGCTGAATCGGCTGAGCGGGTGCGGCTGACGGTGCGCGAGGGGTACAAGGCCATCGCGACGGAAGGCAGCACGTGTGGCGGGGGGTCGTGCTGCGGGACGAGCAAAGTGCCGCTGTCGGCTGAGTTCCTGGCGGAGCAGATCGGCTATTCGGCGGAGGAGCTGCGGGCCCTTCCCGGGGGCGCGAACATGGGGCTTTCGTGCGGGAATCCCACGGCCATTGCGGGATTGAAGGCGGGAGAGGTGGTGCTGGATCTCGGCAGCGGCGGGGGTTTCGACGTGTTCCTGGCTGGGCCCAAGGTCGGGGCGACGGGGCGCGTCATCGGCGTGGACATGACGGCGGAGATGATCGCCAAGGCCCGCGGGAACGTGGCGAGCTACCGCAAGAGCACGGGGTTGGACAATGTTGGATTCCGGCTGGGCGAGATCGAGCACCTGCCGGTGGCGGACGCGAGCGTGGACGTGGTGATCTCGAACTGCGTGATCAACCTGTCGCCCGACAAGGAGCAGGTTTGGCGGGAGATCGCGCGGGTGCTCAAACCCGGAGGGCGCGTGGCGGCGTCGGACATGGCGCTCTTGCGGCCACTTCCGGGGGAAGTGCGGGAGATGGTCGAGGCGATGGTGGGGTGCGTGGCGGGGGCGGTGCTGGTGGACGAGTACCGGGCGATGGTCGAGGCGGCGGGGCTGCGTGAGGTGGTGCTGCGGCCCAAGCCCGAGTACGTCGCGGCGCTCGAGTCGTTCCAGGACCCGCTGTACAAGAAGATCGCCGAGGCGCTTCCGGGGGGGACGCGGCCGGCGGACCTCATCACCAGCCTCGACGTGCAGGCCCGCAAGGCTTGAAGGAGCGTGCGTTGTGACACAGGTCGCGGATTCCTCCACTGCATGCTGCCCATCGACATCGACGGGCAGGTTGGGTTTTCTTGATCGTTACCTGACACTCTGGATCTTCCTGGCCATGGCGGTGGGGGTGGCGGTGGGGTATCTACTTCCGGGGGGGGTTGAGCGGTTCAACACGGCGCTGACGGTGGGGCGGCAGACGAATCTGCTGATTGCGGTGGGGTTGATCCTGATGATGTACCCGCCGCTGGCGAAGGTGAAGTATGAGCTGCTGCCGGGGGTGTTTCGGGATTGGAAAGTCCTGGGGCTGTCGCTGGCGCAGAACTGGGTGATCGGGCCGGTGCTGATGTTCGCGCTGGCGGTGGGATTTTTCGGCTTCGTCGCGCCTGCGGCGCTGGGGCCGGACCCGCGCTGGGGGCAGTACATGGTGGGGCTGATCCTGGTGGGATTGGCGCGGTGCATCGCGATGGTGCTGGTGTGGAATCAGCTGGCGCGGGGGAGCTCGGAGTACGCGGCGGGGCTGGTGGCGCTCAACAGCGTGTTTCAGATCCTGACCTTCGGGCTCTACGCGTGGATCTTTATCACGGTGCTGCCGCCGATGCTGGGGCTGCGCGGGGCGGCGGTGGACGTGAGCGTGCGGGACATCTTCGTGAGCGTAATGATCTACCTGGGGATCCCCTTCGCGGGGGGGATTCTGAGCCGGGTGACGCTGCTGCCGATCAAGGGGCGTCAGTGGTATGAGACGGTCTTTGTGCCACGTATCGGGCCGATCACGCTGGCGGCGCTGTTGCTGACGATCGTGGTGATGTTCAGCCTGCAGGGGCAGCGGATCATCGAGCAGCCGTTGGACGTGCTGTGGATTGCCGTCCCGTTGGCGGGGTACTTCGTGGTGATGTTTTTCCTGAGTTTTTGGCTGGCATGGAAGCTTGGGGCGGACTACCCCCGGAGCGCGACGCTGGCGTTCACGGCGGCGGGGAACAATTTTGAACTGGCGATCGCGGTGGCGGTGGCGGTGTTCGGGATCGCCTCGCCGATCGCCTTCGCCACGGTGGTCGGGCCGTTGGTGGAGGTTCCGGTGCTGATCGGGTTAGTCAACGCGGCGCTGTGGATCGAGCGGCGATGGTTCGCCAGCACCGTGAAGATTTCGGCCTAATCCCAGTGCGTCCATGGCGCGGAGGATTCGATCTGGGGGGCGTTCTGGCTGGGCCAGCGGTCGTCGGCGTCGAAGGGCGGGGCGTCGCCGGTCTCGAGGTAGAAGCGGAGCAGGCGGTCCTTCATCTGGGCGACGACGCCGGCGTAGGCGGAGCCGTGGCGGATGTTGTGCAGTTCGTGGGGGTCGCGCTGAAGGTCGTAGAGCTCGTCGGATTCGTAGAGACGTTGGACGAACTTGAACCGGCGGGTGCGGCACATGACGGCCTTGCCGTGCTTGCGGTGATCGGATCGCTGGCAATCGAAGCGCGGCCAGTAGGCGTCGTGGGGATCGTGCTGGGGATTGTGGGACAGTTCCAGGGCGGGTTTTTCGCCGCGCAGGCGGCCGCCCTCGGCGAAGACGGCGTCGCGGTGCTCCTGGGCTTCGCCGCGCACGACGGGCAGGAGTGAGCGGCCGAAGTGGGTGTAGCCGGGGTTGATGCCGGTCAGGTCGTAGATGGTCGCGGGCAGGTCGACGAGCTCGGCGAGGGATTCGCTGACGCCTGGTTTGCAGGTCATGCCCTTGGGGGGTTTGACCAGGAGGGGGACACGCGTAAGGCAGTCCTCGAAGGTGTTCGACGTTTTCTCGACCAGGCCCCAATCGCCGGCGAAGTCGCCGTGGTCGGAGAGGAAGAAGATGGCCGTGTCGTCGTAGATGCCGGCGTCGCGGAGGGTCTGGACGAGCAGGCCGAACTGGGCGTCGACGCGGGCGCACATGCCGTAGTAGGTGGCGCGCAGCTCGTCCCAGCGGGGCTCGGACCAGCTTTGCATGTTCAGACGTTGGTGGATGCAGGGGAGAATGGCGGGCTTACCCGTCCAGCCCCCGGAAGGAGGGTCCGTGATGCGCGGGGGCAGCTTGCGGCGCTCGATCATGCTGAAGTAGGGCTCTTCGACCTGGTAAGGCGGATGCGGATAACTCAGGGCGACGAAGAGGCACAGGGGTTGATCGGCGGGGCGTGTGCGGATCAGGTCCAGGGCGCCGTAGAACCAGCACCAGTCCTGGTCGAGGTAGACGGATTGGCCTTGTTTGTCGAGCTTGCCGACGAAGAAGGAGTAGAAGGTGTCGTCGCCGGGTCGACCGCGGAGGGTTGACCAGGGCCAGTCACTGACGCGCGAGCGGTGGCCCCATCGTTGAATGTCGGCGTCGGTCTGCTCGAATTTGACGTGGCAGTGGCGGTCGAAGCCATGCTGAGCGGGGACGAGGTCGTTCTTGCCGGACCAGGCGACGTGGTAGCCGTGGTCCTTGAGGACGCGTAGGAGGCAGGGCTCGTCGGGGCGGAGCATGTAGCTGCCGGTGCGGTGGCCGCGGACGTGGGGGTACCAGCCGGTCATGAAGGAGCAGCGGCTGGGGGTGCAGATGGTCTGCTGGCAGAAGGCGTGGCGAAAGGAGACGGCCTCGGTCTTGGCGAAGGCGTCGAGATGAGGTGTGACGGCGGCGGGGTTGCCCATGTGGCCGAGCACGTCGCCGCGCCACTCGTCGGGGTTGAAGATCACGATGTGCGGGCGCTTGGTCATGGCAAGGTCGCCAGGCCCCGGAGGCGCTGTTACTGAATGGGGACGAATTCGGTGATGTCCAGGCCGAAGCCGGCGAGTGCGGTGGGTGTGAAGGGATGGTCGGTGATCAGGCGCAGGTGGCGCAGGCCCAGGTCGCGGAGGATCTGAGAGCCGATGCCGTAGTCGCGCTTGTCGGTGGGGGGCGCCATGCCGGGGCTGAGTTGCGTCGAGCCGATGGGGGGGCGGTCGGGCTGCGTGGTGGAGGGGTCATCGAGCGTGCGGATGGTCTGGAGGCGGCGGAGCATGCCGGCGCCGACCTGGGCGTGGCGGAGGTAGACGATGGCGCCGCGCTGCTCACGCTGGATCATGGTCATGGCGGCGCGGAGGGTTCGGCCGGAGGGTTGCGAGAGGTCGCCGAAGACGTCGCCGAGGAGGTTCTGGCTGTGCATGCGGACGAGCACGGCCCCCGGAAGCTCGACCGGCGAGCCGTCGGGGGCAAGTCGGCCGACGTCGCCGACGGTCAGGGCGACGTGAGGCAGGGGATCGACGTCGCTCTCGTAGGCGATGAGGTTGAAGAGGCCGGCGTCGGTCTGGAGCTCGGACGTGCCGATGCGGCGGACGAGCTTGTCGCGGCCGAGACGGTGGTGGATGAGGTCGGCGACGGAGCACATCTTGAGGTTGTGCTTGGCGCAGAAGGCCTGGAGCTGGGGGCGGCGGGCCATCGAGCCGTCGGGGTTCATCACTTCGATGATGGCGGCGGCGGGTTGCAGGCCGGCGAGGCGGCAGAGGTCGACGGAGCCCTCGGTCTGGCCGGCG
>JADZCW010000108.1 GCA_020851395.1 Phycisphaeraceae bacterium | reverse complement strand
GGGCTACTGGATCGTCTCCGACGGCGGCCCGCGGGCGTGGCGTGCCCGCACCCGTCCCCCGAGCTTCATCAACTACCAGGTCTTCGCCAAGATGATGGAGGGACACCTCCTCTCGGACCTGGTGGCCATCCTCGGCAGCCTCAACGTCATCGCCGCCGAGCTCGACCGCTGACGCCGACCCTGCCGGGACGTTATTGATCATCCCCTTTGTGACAGGACTGACGCATGGCCTGGATCGCCAAGAATTCCGCGGGAGCCACGATCGAGCGCCGCTCCGAGCCCTACCTCACCCCGGTCCTCAAGGCCAAGCTCGAGGCCGACGTCCTGCCACGCTACCCCACCAAGCGGGCCGCGCTCCTGCCCGTGCTCCATGCCGTGCAGCACGAGCACCACTGGCTCCCCGCCCAGGCACTGGAAGAGATCGCCGCCTTCCTCGACCTCGCCCCCAGTCAGGTCCTCGACACCGCCAGCTTCTACGAGGAGTTCTGGCTCAATCCCAAGGGCAAGTACCTGATCATGGTCTGCCAGTCGCTCTCCTGCGAGCTGATGGGTCAGACGGGCCTCCTGGGCAAGATCAGCCGCAAGCTCGGCATCGCGCCGGGCCAGACCACCCCCGACGGCAAGTACACCCTCATGACCGCCGAGTGCCTGGGCTCCTGCGGCTCGGCCCCCTGCGCCCTGGTCAACGAGGTCCTGCACGAGAACATCCACGCCGACAACTTCGAACGCATCCTCGACACCCTTGAATGATCCGGGGGACGCGATGAACTGGTTCGAACGTCTCTGCCGCAACACGGGCCTGATGCTCCACCACGTGGCCCAGCCCACGCCTCGACCCGCCAAGCGGGAGATCCACCGAACCACCCAGCAGCAGCAGGTCACCCCCGACGTCACCCTCCGCCGAACCACCATCGACGAAATAGAAATCCGCCCCCAACCCCCCATCCCCAACCCCTAATCCCCAATCCCCGGACTCCCCCATGCCCCTCGCCCAACCCGTCCTCTGCAAGCGCATCCCGACGTACCCCTGGGGCGACCCCAAGGACCGCCAGTACGTCGGCTACGACCAATTCACCGCCACCGGCGGCTACGTCGGCCTGACCAAGGCGCTCGCCATGGCCCCCAAGGCCGTCATCGACCTCGTCAAGGAGGCCGAACTCCGCGGCCGCGGCGGCGCCGGCTTCCCCGCCGGTCTCAAATGGTCCTTCCTCCCCCCCGAGGACGGCCAGCGCCGCTACCTCGCCGTCAACGCCGACGAGTCCGAGCCCGGCACCTTCAAGGACCGCCTGCTCATCGACTTCGACCCCCACCTGCTGCTCGAAGGCATCGCCATCGCCATGCACGCCTGCCGGCTCGACACCGCCTACATCTACATCCGCGGCGAGTACCACGCCCAGGCCAAAACGCTCCAACGCGCCATCGACGAGGCCTACGCCCACAAGATCTTCGGCGAGGGCTCGCGCCTCGGCCAGATCAACGCCCTCTGGCCCAACTGCTACGTCCACCGCGGCGCCGGCGCCTACATCTGCGGCGAGGAGACCGGTCTGCTCGAATCCCTCGAGGGCAAGCGCGGCTGGCCCCGCATCAAGCCCCCGTTCCCCGCCGTCGCCGGCGCCTTCGCCCGCCCCACCATCATCAACAACGTCGAGACCCTGGCCATGGTCGGCCCGCTCCTCGACCAGGGCCCGACCTGGTTCAAGTCCCTCGGCAAGGGCCGCCCCGACGGCGTCCCCGCCTCCGTCCCGGCCAGCTTCGGACCCAAGCTCTACGGCATCTCAGGCCACGTCAACCGCCCCGGCGTCTACGAGGAAAACCTCGGCATCAAGCTCTCGACCCTCATCGAGGACCACGCCGCCGGCATGCTCAAGGGGAAGAAATTCAAAGCCGCCATCCCCGGCGGCATCTCCATGGGCGTCCTGGGCCCCGACGAGTACCACGCAGAACTCGACTTCGACATCGGCCGCAAGCACAACTGCCTCGGCCTGGGCACCGCCGGCGTCATCGTCATGGACCAGGACACCGACATGGTCGCCGTCGCCCGCAACATCGCCCGCTTCTTCGCCCACGAGTCCTGCGGCCAGTGCACCCCCTGCCGCGAGGGCACCGGATGGATGTACAAGGTCCTCACCCGCGTCGAGGCCGGCGGCGGCACGCTCGACGACCTCGACCTCCTGCTCGAGGTCTCCGCCTCCATGGGCGCCATGCCCGGCACGACCATCTGCGGCCTGGCCGACGGCGCCAACTGGGCCGTCCGCACCATCGTCAACAAGTTCTGGCCCGAGTTCGAGGCCCGCGTCGCCCAGACCCGCTCCAACCGCGTCTCGCTCGCCGTCGTCGGCGCGACCCACTAAGCACCCCACCTTGGAGGTTCAACCGTGCTGGCAGCCTCAACGACGCTTCAACACCGAACGCTGACGCTCATCGGCTCGCTGGCCCTGCTCCTGCTCGTCGTCGGCTGCGACAAGGGCATGAAGATCAACGACCGGCACCTCCGCAACGTCTCCTTCGCCCAGCTCCAGGCCCTGGCCGACCTGCCCGACGGCCAGACCCTCCTGCTCGACGCCCGCGCCCCCAAGGATTTCCTGCGCGGCCACCTCCCCGGGGCCGTCAACGCCTACCTCCCCGACATCCACGAGGGCGACAAAAAACTCGAGGACGCCAAGTACCTGATCGTCTACGGCCAGGGCTGGCAGGACAGCCTCGCCCCCGCCGTGGCCAAACGTCTGCTCGCCTACGGCTACGACGGCGTCTACCTCTTCCGGGGCGGCGTCACCCTCTGGACCGGCAACGGCCAGCCCCTCGTCGACGCCCAGGGCAACACGATCGAATCCACCCCCGCCACGCAGCCGACGGAGTAGCCGTTCTCTTCGCGACTATGCTTGAACAAGTTCACACCGCCCGCCGGACCCACAGCCGCGGCCGGTACGTCCCCGCCTCAGCGCCGGCCCGCTCCGTCCACTGCTCCGACCACAGCAGCCCCGCCAGGATCAGGATCGCCCCCGCCGCCACCGCCGTCATCGCCGTCAGACCCGACGCCAGGTGCGCCAGACGCGACCGATGCGGCTGAAACTCCGGGAAGTCCTCGCCCACCCGCGGCAGCGGCTTGTGCAGCCAACCCTCGACCGTCTGGTTCGTCTCGACTTGCGCGATCGCCTGACGGGCCTGCGGCTTCTCGCTCCCGCGGATCAGCAGCGATCCCGATACCGTCTGCGATCCCACCTGCTGCTCAGCCAACGGACCGAACCGGTACTGCGCCACCGCGTCCCACATCACCGACCGCCCCCTGGGCTGAAGGTGCAGGTACACGTACGCCAGCCGCTCGAGCAGCACCGGGTCGCGCTCGTCGAGCGCCTTGGCGAACTGCGCGTAGGCCGTCCGCTGGTCCTCGATCTGCTTGGCCTGCACGCTCAGGAGCTCGGCCTCCCAGGACAGCCGCTGGAGCACCATCAGCGGCCGGATCAGCACGATCCCCCCGATCAACAACGTCCCCCCCAGCAGGAAGATCCAGCCGGGCAGGCCGTTGAGCCAGCGATCCAGGGGCATACGCGGGACGCGGTCCATCCTGCGGATTATCGGCATACCCCCGCCCCCCGGTGCAAAGGACAGGTATCCCGTCTGTCCGAGCCGGACTCTGCGAGTCCGGTTCCGGGGGTCCGGGCTCACAGTGCCCGGCTCTGCCATACCCTTGGCGGCCTCCAACGCCTAAGATGGACGTCTCCAGTTTCACCCCCCGGCTCCGCCGGGGGGTACTCAGGCACGACCGGAAACCCCATGCCCGACACGCCCGCCACAACGCCGCCTGCTCACTTCCGGGGGGGCATCTTCCTCGAGACCTTCGGCTGCCAGATGAACGAGCTCGACTCCGACCTCGTCCGCAGCCAGCTCCGCGCCCTGGGCTACCGCTTCGTCGACGACTGGCGGCTCGCCGACGTCGTCCTCTACAACACCTGCTCCGTCCGCGAGCACGCCGAGCAGAAGGTCTGGAGCCGCATCGGCGAGGTCGGCGTCCTCAAGCGCGAGCGCCCCGGCGTCGTCCTGGGTGTCCTGGGCTGTCTCGCCGAACGCGAGGCCCAGGCCATCTTCAAAAAATACCCTCAGGTCGACCTCCTCTGCGGCCCCGGCGAACTCGACAAGGTCCCCATGCTCATCGAGAACGCCGTCAAGACCACGCTCCCCGCCGACCGCGCCGCCCTCGGCGGCGACACCCACCGCCGCTCGTCCACCCTCGCCGCCGCCGAGGACAAGCTCGAGCTCCTCGACCTCTCCCGATCCTTCGACCCCGACGAGCACCGCGGCTCGGCCTACGTCCGCATCACCCGCGGCTGCAACAAATTCTGCACCTACTGCGTCGTCCCCATGACCCGCGGCGCCGAGGTGCATCGTCCCCCCGACCACATCGTCGAGGAGTGCCGCAAGCTCGTCGACGCCGGCGTGCTGGAGATCACCCTCCTCGGCCAGACCGTCAACCACTACCACTACCACCACGGCGCCGCCGTCACCCTCGCCGGCCTCCAGCAGCCCCAGATCGGCGGCGCCCCCGCAAGGGTGGCCCACTGGGCGAAAACGGAGCGCGTCACCACCTTCGCCGACCTGCTCGCCCGCATCCACGACCAGGTCCCGGGCCTCCTGCGCCTGCGCTTCGTCACCAGTTTCCCCCGCGATTTCGGCGACGACGTGCTGGACGTCATGGCCGCCAAGCCGCGCATCTGCCGCTACCTTCACCTGCCCGTCCAGTCCGGCTCCGACCGCCTGCTCCGCCTGATGAACCGCGGCTACACCGTCAGCGAATACCGCGAACTCCTCGAACGCATTTCGCGGAAACTTCCGGGAGCCACCCTCGCCAGTGACGTGATCTGCGGCTTCCCCACCGAGACCGACCAGGACCATCAGCTCACCTGCGACCTGATGCGCCAGGCCAAGTGGAAGAACTGCTTCGTCTTCAAGTACTCCCCGCGTCCCGGCACCGCCGCGTTCGACAAGCTTCCCGACGACGTCCCCGTCGAGGTCAAGCGCCGGCGCAACAACGAACTGCTCGCCATCCAGTCCAGGATCAGCGCCGACCTGCATGCCTCCTACGTCGGCCGGACCGTCCGCGTCTTCGTTGAGTCCATCAGCCACAAGGCCCGCAAGGCCCAGAAGCTCGCCGCCGGCTCGACCGTCCTGCTGGGTTGGGAGAAGCCCGTCACCCAGCTCTGCGGCCGGACCGACGGCGACCTGATCGTTATGTTCGACGCCGACGCCTCGCTCGTCGGCCGGATCGTCGACGTCACCATCGACTCCGCCGCCCCCCTGACCCTCTTCGGACGCCTGGCTGACCAGCCCCCCCCGGAAGTCCAGCAAGTCCCGGAAGTCCCGGAAGCCCCGGCGGCCCCGGCCGCCCGCTGACCCCCCACCTGCCCACGCCAACCCATTCCGAAACGATCACGCCTCGTGGCCACCCTGTCTAAGCAGGATTGAGAATCCCTCTTTCAGCTTCACCTCAAGCATCAGCCATTTCGCGAAAAAGACGTGGTCCACGTACGAATCAGCGGTATGTTCGAATCAGCCACGTATTGTATTCGCTGCCAAGCCGGGTCGGGGTATTGGGATCGGAGGGTCGGGGCGGAGCTGGGACACGCTGACGGGAGAGAGGGGTCGGACATGTCGACGGCCAGACGTGCGGCCTGGATCGCGATCGCGACGGCGATGCTCGCTGTCGCTGTCGGCCGGGCAGGGGCTGGACAGGCGGATGGGCGCGAGCGCCCGACCAGCTATGTTTTGGCCCAGTCCGCCGCGGCCGAGACCTCGTCAGCCGTGCGTGACTCGTCCGCCGACCGGAACCACTACCCCGAATCCGGAGCCGTCCTGCTCCTGCTGATCGCGGCCACCGTCGGCCTTCGCCGCTCGCGATGGCACTGGCGGCAATTGTAGACGTTCATCCGCTCGCGATCCGACGCGCTCTCCCCTGCGCGATCACCACCCCGCCGCCCCGGGACGCGGCGTGTGGATCTGCGCCCCCCATTCCTCCACGCCCTGCAGCCCATAAATCAATCGCGTGCTCTCGATCACCACCGGCGACGTGCTCTCAAAGAGCACGCCGTGCCCGAGGTTCTTGCGCGCCATCTCCCGGTTGTCGAACATCAGCACCCGCTCGGCCGGCACGGCCAGCTCGAACGTGTCGCGCGTCGTCGCGTCGTACACGCACGTCATCGTCACCGTCGCCTCGGACGCCCCCGGGTTGAGCAGGTGGAACCACTCGAACTCATTGAACGGCAGGGGGGCCTTCGCCGGATCGAACTCGAGCTTCAGCCCGTCACCGAACACCCACCGCCGCGACAACCCCTCCTTGGCCAGCACATCGCTGACCCCGCCGGCGAACCGCAGGTTCTCTGCCCGGCCCGCCATCCCCGCGATCAGGATGTGGTCGACCATCACCCGCTCGCTCGAACGCACCCGCATCCCCCACGGCCCGACGTCCGTCGTCGCCTCGGCGTAATGCTCCGGAAACGCCACGTACCGGTTGCCCCACGCCTCCAGCTCCCACGCCGGCAGATCACACGGCGGCCGGTCCGGGTAGTAGACGCGCAGCTCGATCCTCGCCGCCCGGTCCGACGGGTTGAAGAACCGGAACTCGCTGTACCCCCGCCGGGCGTCTTCCTCCGTCGGCTGGCGGCAGAGGCCGTTGGCGATGTAACTCTCGTAAACCATCGTGTGTCCCTGGGTCACTGACTCGCCGGCGCGTTCAGGAGCCGTCCGATGCTCAGCCCGTGCGGCTCAAACCCCAGCTTCGCATACGTCTGATGCGGCGCGGGATTGTAAATGTCCGAGCCCACCGACGCCTCCCTCGCCCCGCGCTCCCAGCTGGCGATCAGCATCCGCGACACCAGCGCCGCCGCGATCCCCTTGCGCTGGAACGTCGGCGTGACCCCCAACATGAAGATGTTCGCCGCCGGATGCCCCAGCCTCGCCGCGAGTTGCGGCTGCATCACGTAACCGATCGCCCCGACGTCCTGCCCCTCGGCGAACGCCCGGATGACGCGCGGCTCAAACCCCGCCCACGACTCGTTGCCCAACTCGCTCTGCCCCGGCAGCTCCGCCAGCGGCACGTCCCTGTATTCCATCGCGATCTTGGCCTCGACCACCGCCGGCCTCCGGCTCATCCGCGCGACCTTGAAGACCGACTCACCCTCGACCTTGTACCCGTGATACCCCAACGCCATGTGGCTGGCGATGAATTCCACCGGCGCCATCGGCTCCCCCCCGTCGAACAGCCCGCGATAGAACGGGTACCCCCCGTCGCAGTGCATCCCCAGCAGGCGCTCGTGCCCCTGCCCCCGCAGCGCCGCCGTCGCTTTCTCCACCAGCAGCACCCCCGCGTCCAGCCGCCCCGGCTCCACCATGACCATGCTGATCCGCGCGTACCGCCGCGACCGGTTGTACCAGTGCTCGGTCGGCCCCGTGACCGTCCAGTGCACCCACCCGACGACCTGGCCCCCGTCGACCGCCGCCAGCAGCGTCGCCGGATCGAAGTAGCTCTTGCGGCAGACCAGCTCGACGAACAGCTCCGGCGTCAGCGGCACGATGTGCGCGTTGCCCGCAGCCGCCCGGTTGTACAGCCCGGTCATCCCGTCAAGGTAGCGCGTGTCAAAGCTCTCGAGCGTCAGGCCCATCGGCCTTGTCTCCAGAAAAAGTGGTGCTCTTCCGCGGGGGCAGGCTACAGTAGCGCCATCAGATCCGCCAACGCCCCGTCGATGGACTTAAGCGTCAGGTCCTTGGCCGTCTCGTTGGGCACCTTCATCGCCGCCAGCTCGCCCCGGAGCTGCCGCAGCTCGACGCCGTAGTCCTTGCGCTGCTCAGGCGTCATGCGGTCGCGCAGGTAGATCGGTGGGCTGCCCACCGACGGGTTCTTGTCCCAGACCAGGAACTCGAGCGACAACGGCCCGTCGCCGATCTTGAACGTGCTGCGGCTGAGGTAGGCCTTCTCGCCGCGGATCATCCAGTCCGTCAGCACGTCCAGGTCCTGCCCCGTCGAGCCGTAGACCGCCCCGACGGCCCGCCTGACCGCCTCGCGCGGCGTCAGCACCGGCTCGCTGAGCACGTACGCCCCGGCCCGCCAGGAGACCTCCTCCACCGGGTTGTAGAGCGGCCGGTAGTAGATCTCGTTCGCCCGCCCGCCGTCGCGGTAGACCGCCGCGATCGCCTCGGCCGCGCCATGTCCCAGCGGCACGAACCAGCGCAGCCGGTGGTAGTGCTGCGGCGGCTCGACGAATGCGCCCCCCACCGACCCGAACGGGCACTGGAGCTTCTTGACCAGTTCCGCCCGCACCCCCTTGCGGGCTGACAACTCGCTGACTTCCAAGAGGTAGTCGAACGAGCCGGACATCCGGATGATGTGCGCCATCTCCTCGGGCTCGTCGACGCGCAGCCCCCAGCAGGCGGTGCCGATGATCCAGTTCGGCCTGTTTTTGCGGACGTATTCAGCGCTGCGCATCAGGATGTCGGCGTGGTGCTCAGCGTTGGACCGTTTCGCGCAACTGGGGCATTTGCACCGCCCCTGGTCCGCCGACTGCATCGACAAGCCGTCAAGCCCCCACTTGGGGTCCATCACGTAGTCCAGCACGTGCCTCTGCCACTCCCACGCCGCCGGCTGGAAGGGGCACATCACGTGCTCCTTGGCGTTGGCGTTGTCCGGGGCGGTGACCTCGGGGTGCTCGCGGATGATCCGGTCAAACCCCCACGAGTAGATCCCCATCCCCAGCACGACCTTCAGACCTCGCTTGTGCGCCTCGTCGGTGAACCACCGAACCTGCTCCGCCCGCCCGGCGTCGATCGTGTTGGCCAGATCGCTCGGCCACTCCCGCCCGACGAACAGCCCCCAGACCGAGTTGACCTCGACGCCCGTCTCTTTCTGGGCGTCGAGCATGCGGACCTGGTCCTTCATCATCTGCTCGTCCCAGAGCAGGCTCGGCCAAGGACTCGTCGGCGTCGGCTCGCTGGCACAGTCGCGCAGCCAGCCACAGGTGATCCGGTGGCGAAATCGGTTCTCAGGCATGTTCGTAAATCCTTACAAATTGGATTTTATTAAGGCTCGCCATCTTAACGGCAGGCGACTCAAGGGCAACAAGCTGGCATGATTGCGCAACGGCATTTTTTTGCCAGATTGACGTGAAACCGGACTCGCCAGCGGAGATAGCCCCTGCGTTTCTGGACGTCTTGATGATCCTAAGTTGTTTTTGAACCATAGCTTGACATAAACAATGGCGTCGCGATGACCTATGAAATAAGGTCCCTTGCGCCTTGTTCGTTCCACAACCCACTTTTATTGCTTCGGAATGATCGTGGAGGTATTATTCCCAAACTTGTGCGATTGCAGTCGTGGTTTTCCCTAGCACCTGGGATCACCGGGGCGATTCACTAACCGCATTTTCTGCACTGGAGGTTGACCGTGAGAGCATCTATTGGGTATTTGACGGCTCTGGCACTGGCGACAGGCCTGACGGCGACGGCTGGCGCGGCCTTGTCCGACAACCTGATCAACGGAGGCACGTTCGAGGGCGCCGGCTTCAACGGCGTCGACACGACCGGCGAGGCCATCGAGCCCATCATCAAGATCTATGACTCGCCGCGCACGCAGGCCGAGG
>JADZCW010000107.1 GCA_020851395.1 Phycisphaeraceae bacterium | reverse complement strand
GCCTCGATCAGGCAACGCTCGACCGCGTCCTGCTCCCGATCGGCGACCTGCACAAGAGCCGCGTCCGGCAGATCGCCCTCGAGCACGGCCTGCCCGTGCACGACAAGCCCGACAGCCAGGAGATCTGCTTCGTCCCCGACAACGACTACGCCCGGATGGTGCGGAAGCACTCGCCCGACCGGGTGCAGCCCGGAGCAATTGTCGATATCCAGGGTCAGACCGTCGGCGAGCACCCGGGACACCAGCACTTCACCGTCGGCCAGCGGCGCGGGCTGAACCTCGCCCTGGGGTATCCCATCTACGTCGTGGCCAAGGATGCGGCGTCGAACAGCATCACCGTCGGCCACAAGCAGGACCTCGTCTCCGCAGGCCTGCGGGCGGACCAGACGAACTGGCTGATCACCCCCCCCGTCGACGACACACCCTGCACCGTCAAGATCCGGGCCAACAGCGCCCCGACGCCCGCCGTCGTCCGCGCCGCCGGGCCCGACAGCCTGGAGGTGCGATTCGATCAGCCGCAGTCGGCCGTCAGTCCGGGTCAGGCGGTCGTCTGCTACCAGGATCAGCGTCTGATCGGCGGCGGGTGGATCACCCAGGCCCTTCGGACAAGCGCCGCCGGGGCCGTGACGGCTGCGGAGCAGGCGCCGGACGTAGTCTGAACGCGTTTGCACGGGGCGTGTATGCTTTTTTCTCGTATCGCTTGGCCGCAGTGGCCGAAGAACCTAAACTCAGGCACCCGTATTGTTTCTCTGCCTAACACCCCGAGGAGTTGATGCCGTGCTCCCCTGGACCGTGCCCAGCCTGTTCTCTCGCCGTCGGGTTCTGGTGGACATCCGAGTCAGGATGATCCAGGAGACCAACGCCTTCCTCACCTGGGCCTTCGCCGAGGATCGCATGCTGCCGCGCATCCCCGTGCAGCCGACGAGCCGGGGAGGGTATGATCGCCTGCGTGCCTTACCGCCCGCCGGCCGCCAGCGCGTCGACCGATGGTGGGATCGCACCATCGGTCAATTGCCGTGAATCATCCCCCACCCCTGATCCGTCGAGGTGAGAATAGGATAAGCCCATATGGAAACTGCCTCGCCCATCAAGGCCAAGATTCGCCAGGGTTATCTCCTGCGGCTGCTGATCCTGACGGTCGCCTGCCTGGCCGGTTCCGTCTGGTTCCTCTACGACGGCTACGTGGCCTACCCCCATCAGAACCAGATGCTCGAGGCCTACCTGCAGATCCAGAAGGCCTACCCCGACAATGCCGATCTGGTCACTGAGGAATGGCAACGCCAGGCGGCCGAGAACGGCTGGCCCATTGACTTCTCCGGCCCGGCGCCGGGCAAGGCTCACTCGAGCAATGACATCCTGGTGCAGCGTGCCCTGGGCTTCAGTCTAGTGCCGCTGGCGATCTGGATCGGCCTGGCCCTGTTGTCGCATGCCAACCGCTGGGTCAAGATCGACAACGACGCGCTGATCACCAGCCGCGGGCAGCGCATCGACCTGTCGCAGATCGCCCGTCTGGACAAACGCCGCTGGCAGTCCAAGGGCATCGCCGTCGTCCAAGACCGACAGGACAGGCGGATCGTGCTCGATGATTGGAAATACGACCGGGAGCCGACGAGCAGGATCGTCGAGGAGATCGAGAAGCATCTGACGCCCGAACAAATTGCCCTGCCTGCCAATCCCTCCGCATCGACAGCCCGCACGAATCCCTCCGCGACCGACAAGACGCAGGCATAGCGGGACGACTTCTCTCTTAAACCCATCAAGAATAATACGATACGGCCGGCATGATGAGCCGGGGCATTTCGTGCTAAATTCCTAGCCTGCAGGAATTGTCCGTTGACTTGCTGTTTGGAAATGCTGTACCCTAGTGATGGAGAAGGGTTCCGCTGGTGCAGGGAACATGTCGGGTCGCCGGTTCCGGCCGACCCAAATGGAGGAGAGAAGAATGCGCTGCATGTCCTGCATCGTCCTTGGGCTAGCTATCGGCCTGTCCTGGTCCGTCTCAGCGGCAGTTTTTGTCTTCTCCGATCCGGGCCTGCCCGGGCTGTCAGCCGAGGCAGAGTTCAGTCTGCCCACACCCGACACGCTGGTCATCCGGCTGAGCAATACCTCGACCGCTGCGCCCGGGGGCATCGACAACGCGGGCCAGATCCTCACAGGCATCAGCTTCGACCTTGGAGTGCCGGGTTACGACTGCGACTGCGACCCGATGATCCTTGACGGCACGGTCGTCATCGGCCCGGGCAGCGCGTCGATCAATTTCAACACCGGGTCTTACGGCCCGGGGTATGACGTGTCGGGTGAATGGGGGTACGGCAACACCGACGGCACGGGCGCCCTGGCCAACTTCGCCAGTTCGAACGCGGCCGTCGCCACTCCGTTCGGCGGGCCGAACCTCGACGGCCCGTCCTCGGTCGACGGACCCCAGGGCGGCGTGGTCGCCAGCCCGCCGGTCGTCGCCCTCGGCGGACTGGGCGCGATCTCCAACGAGGTCATCATCACGCTGTCGCTCAGCGAGGCCTTGGCGAACCTCGACTTTCTGTATCAGAACGGCGTACGCGTAGAGTTCGGCTCCGACGCGGCCTTCATCACCATCGTCCCGGAGCCGGCTGGTGTGGCGCTGATGGCCCTGGGCGGCACGCTGCTGGTCAGCCGTCGGCGGCGCTGAGGCGAACGACAACACCCACATTCACGCGATGGCGTCGGGGACGCGTCAGATCCGCGCGGGGTGTTAGCTGTCACGGTGCGGCCCGTCGAGCCACGGGCGCCGAGGGCTGCTGATCGATCCCCGCCACGCCGTTGGACGTCCGGGGCATGGCTGCCGGGGTCGAGGACCCATAGGAGGGCGCCGTCGTCGGCGCAACCGCCGTCGCCGAACCCCCGGAGATCCCGACGTACCTAGGATCGCCGGCGCCGACGACCCCCGAGTAGACCGCGCGGGTGCCGCTGGTGGTCACGCCGACCTCGGCCGCGCCGGGCACGGCCCGACCGATCTGACGCTGCACGTACATCGGGGCGTTGACGATCAGCTTGCCCTGGTCGTAACGCACGCTCGCCGGACCGCCGCTCTCCCGCCAGACCGAGGGCTCAACCATCTGCCGAACCACCTCGGCCAGTCGTTCGCCGCGCTGCTGTTTGGTCGGCGCGGCCTCGGCCGCGTCATCCCGCTCGAACTTCGCGCCCCCGCTGTCGCCGCCCGCCGCCAGGGCGCTGTTGAGGTCCATCCGCGGCCCGTTGGCGAACGCCGGCACGTCCTGCACGGCCTCGCCGATGTCGTAGACCAGCGTCACCAGCCGCTGGTTGGCCTGCTGCTTGGTCATCACCCGCACGTACCAGGCGGACCAGTCGATCACCAGCGACATCGGCTCACCGGTCAGGCCCGTCGACGCGGCGGCGATCTGGTCGGTGATCAGCTCGAGCACCTGCTTGGCCGGGGCGCGATCGAGCTGGATCGTCACCGCTGACGCGGGATCAGCCCCCGCCATCTGCAACGCCCGCCAGTCGACGACCAGCGGCAGGCCCGTGGTCCTCCGCCACCACGCCAGGGCCTCGCGGGCCGGGACGTTCGAGAGCCGGACTGGCCCGATCAGCGCCGCCAGACGCCCCTCGACCTGGGCCAGCAGGGTCGCTTCATCCTGCGTCATCGCCTGCGCCGCCTGCTGGACGCGGATCTGCTGGATCCGCGGCGTGACGTCCTGGGCCAGGACCGGACCGGCCGCGGCGGCGAGAGACAGGACCAGGCACGCGCTCCACCAACCAGCGCCACGGGGCATGCCGCACCTCCGCGAAGGGGTTTGCATCAGACCCTCTATGCTAGGCAGGGACGGGAGGGCCCGTCGTGCTTCACGGTTGGTAGAGCCGTTTGAGCGCAGCGATCTTGTCCTCGACCTCCTTGACCTGCCGCTCGGCCACCCGCCGTTCCGCGGGCTTGGTCGTCGCGTCCCGCTTCTGCGCCAGACGATGGGCCTCGAGCTCGAGGCCCTCGAGCTTGGCAAAAAAGTCTGCTTCAGATAGTGGAATCTTGGCCATCGCATCGCACCCACGTGGAGCCACAAGGCGCCCCGACTCTTGACCATTCTACCCCACCCCCGGAGGTGTCAAGACGTCTGACGGGGCGAAGTTGATGATCGCTCCGCGTCCGACGGCGAGGCCATCGCGTCCGCCGCCGCCCGCCGGCGCAGGCCCGGCACCCAGACCTCCTCGGCCAGGATCTTCAGGCACGCCGTAACGGGAATCGCCAGCACCATCCCCACGACCCCCAGGAGCGATCCACCGATCAGCACCGACAGCAGCACCGTCAGCGGGTCGAGGTTTGTCGCCTTGCCCTGCACCACGGGCTCGACGACCCAGCCGTCGAGCAGCTGGGCCCCGAAGTAAATAACCGACGGCAGGACCAGGTGCGTCCAGTGCAGCCCGCCGCTGCTGGTGACACCGTCGAGGACCGTCGCTCCGACCGCCACCAGCCAGATGAGGCTGGCGGCGTAGGGGATCATGTTCATCAACCCGCCGAGAACGCCCAGCAGCAGCCAGTAGGGCACGCCCACGAACATCCAGCCCACGCTCAGGACCGTGCCCATCACCAGCGACTGGACGAGTCGGCCACGGATGAAGCCCGAGACCGCCACGTCCATCCGGCCCAGGACGTGCAGCGTCTTGGGGTGATTCACACCGGGGATCGTCACCAAGGTCCACGCGGCCATCCGCGACAGGCGCCAGGCGAAGACCACGAAGCAGAACACCGTGATGACCACCGCCAGCACCAGGTAGGAGCCCACGCCGATCACCGCCCCGAGCACGCCCAGGCCGCGCCCCAGACCCTGCGCCGCCATGCCGGCCCATCGGCCGAAGATGCTCGCGGCCTGACCGGCGGTCGGCTGCGTGGCGGCCTGCGTCGCGTCCGGCTGCGTCGTCGAGGCGACCGCGGCCGGCTGCCCGACGTCCGGCGACCCGGACAACATCGACATGAGGTGATTCTGCAGCCAGTCCATCACGCCCCGCCAGTCCATCCCCAGCTTGGCCGAGAGCCAGTTGGCGTACTCCTGCATGTTCCGGCCTAGCTCGCGGGCCTGCTCGATGAGCACCGGCAGCAAGAGCGCCAGGCCTATCCCCACCACCGACAGCACCAACAACAGCAGCACGATCGCCGAGACCAGCCGCGGCACCCGGCATCGACGCTCGAGCACGCTCAGCAGCGGGTCGAAGACATACGCCATCGCCAAACCCACCAGCACCGGCGCCAGAATCGCCCAGACCTGCCACGCCGCCAGCAGCGCCATCGCCACCGCCGCGAGCGTCAGCACGTCCCGGAACCACGGCTGGTCCCAGAGGTGCGCCCGACCGACGATCATGTCCTGTTTGTTCATCGCTTCCATGCTCATCCTTCCTGCCTGGGCAGCTTGGCCAGGTCCTTGTCGCGGCCCATCACCAGCAGGGCCGCGTCGGACGTCATGGCCTCGTCGGGGTCGGGCAGTTGAAGTGAAGTCCGACCTTCGCCCTTGACCTTGAGCGCCAGCACGTGCACGCCGAACTTGCGATTGGGTCGCAGCTCGCTGAGCGCCTTGCCCACCCATGATGGGGGCGTGGCCATCTCGACGATGCTGTAGCCGTCCTCGAGCTCGAATTGGTTGAGGAACTGCGGCGTCACGAGGCGGTGGGCCCAGCGGTCGGCCGACTCGTTCTCGGGGCTGATCACGTCGTCGGCACCGACGCGGCGGAGGATGCGGTCCTGGATCGGCCGCACCGCCCGGGCGTAGACACGTCCCACGCCCAGGTCCTTGAGGATACGCGTGACCAGCACGGTGTCCTCGAACATGTCGCCGATGCCGACGACCGCCACGTCGACCTTGTCGATGCCGTGGGTGAGCAGCGCCTGCTCGTCCGTGGCGTCAAGGGCGATGGCCAGGTCGACCCGGTCGCGGATCTGCTCGACCGGCTCGCGCTGCTTGTCGATGGCGATGACCTCCTGTCCGGCCATGGCCAAGCCCGCGGCCAGACGGCTGCCGAAGCGTCCCAGACCGACCACCGCGAATCGCCTGCTTGCGGCCATGCGCAACATCCTCCATGAGGGTCACTGCACGAACACCCGAATGAGCCCGCTGATCACCCGAGGATCACGCCCTCCCGCGGGTAGGCGTAGTCCTGTCCCACCGGCTGACGCACGAACAGCGACGCCAGCAGCGTCAGGGGCCCGACGCGCCCCAGGAACATCGTCACCACGATCACCAGCTTGCCGAAGGCCGTCAAATCCGGAGTGATCCCCAGCGACAGCCCGGTCGTCGAGGCGGCGCTGACAACCTCGAAGAGCACCTTCACGAACGGGAACGGCTCGGTGATCAGCAGCAGCAGCGTCGCCAGCGCCACCACCCCCACGAAGGCCAGCGCCAGGGTCGCCGCCCGTCGGACCAAGCTGTCGCTGATCGTCCTGCCGAACGCCTCGGCCTGCTCCCGTTGGCGCGCGGTGGCCAGGACCGACAGCACCAGCAGCGCCAGCGTCGTGGTCTTCATCCCGCCGCCGGTCCCGCCCGGGGAGGCCCCGACCATCATGAGCATCATCAGCACGAACACCCCCGCCGGCCGCAGCTCGTTCATCGGGATGGTGTTGAACCCCGCCGTCCGGGCCGAGACGGCCATGAAGCTCGCGTCGGCCGCCATCGCCCCGACCTTCGTCGCCGTCAGGGGGCCGAGGTCTTGCTTGTTAGCCACCACCGTCGGATCGAAGTAGCGAGCCACTTGCCCGGCGAGGATCAGCGACGTGCCGCCGACGTACAGCGAGATCGTCGTGACCAGCACCAGCTTCGTGTGCAGCGAGAGGCGCGGCAGACGCTCATTCGTGACGTGCAGACTGCCCCGGCGGCGACGGCGAAGACGCTGGCACGCCACCCGCCAGACGTCGTCGAGCACCGGCAGGCCCAACCCGCCGAGGACGATCAGCGGCACGATCACCGCGTGAATCGACGGCGCGTAGCGATACCCCTGGAAGCTGTCGGAGAAGAGCGAGAAGCCCGCGTTGCAGAAGGCGCTGACCGAGTGGAACACCGACATCCACGCCCGGTCCCCCATCGCCACCTCCGGCCCCCACGTCCGCATCAGCAGCAAGGCCCCGACGAGCTCCAGCCCCACCGTCGAGATCACCACCAGCCGGACCAGCGTCGTGATCCGAGAGAGGGGCTGGTCACTGAGCATCTGGCTCAGGCTCACGTTTTCCCGTAATGACAAACGCTGCCCCCCCACCAGGGCGAACATCGTGCCGAAGGTCACGATGCCTAACCCCCCGAGCTGGATGAACAACAGGATGATCCCCTGCCCGATCGGCGAGAAGGCCGTGGCCGTGTCGCGCACCGTCAGCCCCGTCACGCACACGGCGCTGGTCATGGTGAACAGGGCGTCGATCCAGCCGATCTGCCGGCCCGGCGCCGCGGCCACGGGAAGCTTCAGCACAAGCGTGCCGACCACCACCAGACTCAGGAAGCTCAGCGGCAGCAGCATGCCCGGCCGGTCCATGACCCGCACGCCCACCACGTAAAGCCGCCATACCTCGCGGAGCGCCAGCCACACCAGCAGGCCCTGGAACAGCCATCCCCACCCCTGGCCCGTCCCGAATTCCGCCGCGGCGCCCGCCGCGCCGGCCAACATCGGCAGCACCAACTCGCGGCCGTGGATCGGTAAACGTCCCGGCGTCCAACGCCGCCACCAGGAGGCCAGCAGGTCCAGCAGATAGATCGCGGTCAGGCCCAGGAGCAGACGATGGCCCAGCTCATTCGGCAGCACCGGCCGTTCGAACCCGTGCGTCACGATCACCGCCACCGCCGCCGTGCCTGTCACCACCGCACGCCGGCATGACAGCAGCAGCCAGCGCCAGCCGCTCCGCGACCTGGCCCGTTGTCCGTGCTCATCGATCCCGTGCTCGATCACGGCCAGAGTTTAACTCCCCCACCGACGACTGGCTCCCCTGCCCCCCGTCGGCCTGACCCGAGTCGCCTGTCCTAAATCCACGATCGACCCTACAATGCTCCGGCCTGACCGAGGAGTCCCCATGAGCTGGATCGAGAACCGCTTCGAGGACGGCCTGATCATCACCAGCGTCGATTGGGCCATCAATTGGGCCCGGCGCTCGTCGGTGTGGCCGATGACCTTCGGCTTGGCGTGCTGCGCCATTGAGATGATGGCCTTCGCCGCGTCCCGCTTCGACGTCGACCGCTTCGGGGCCGGTGCCTTTCGCGCCACCCCCCGCCAGGCGGACCTCATGATCGTCGCCGGCACGGTCACCTATAAGATGGCCTCTCGGCTTCGCCGGCTCTACCACCAGATGCCCGACCCCAAGTACGTCATGGCCATGGGCGCCTGCACCGTCGGCGGGGGCCCCTACTTCAAGCACGGCTATCACGTGGTCAAGGGCGTGGACTTGGTCGTGCCGGTGGACGTCTATGTCCCTGGCTGCCCGCCCCGGCCCGAGGCCCTGATCGAGGGACTGCTTCGTCTTCAGGACAAGATCAGCCGGCAGACGATCGCCCGACCCGCGGGTGAGCCCACGCCAGTTGGCGTGGCCCGTTCCCCGGTCGTCGCGCATACCCCCCTCGCCACCTCCTGATCCGCAATCTCGCAGCGTAGCGCCTCCCAGACCGTCAAGTTTGACGGAGTTGCCTACAATTTATTGCCCGTCCCTCCTACCCAAATTATCAGCGTGGGTGTCTCTTTAATGGTGCGATGTGCGTCCCCTCATCAGGCAGTCTCCGGGGGCATGAGGAGCGAATAACGTTCTGACCGCCATGGTCATGGGTGAATGCGCGAATTCACAGGCCGAGTCGATGGCCAATAATCGTTTCTAAATACATGAAACACAAATGATAACACCCGACGCCATCATCTTCCCGAACACGCCGACACACGGTCGTTTCATGATTCCTTCACGCAGTCTGATGAAATACTGAAATGTCCGGAATCGCCGAAAAATCTTCGAAAAATCTTCCCTCATGGCTTCCACTCCGCGTGGTTTGATGTATGATCTAGGCGGATGGGAGTAGAAAGACGGAGGGGGATTGCGCGGCCACACACGGTTACTCCCATTCGCCCAAAAAAACTAAAGAAGCCTTTGAACAACTCGTCACACGGTTGATCCGTGGACATTGTTGGCTACAGGCAGCAGCCCAGGGTTGTGCGCGTGGAGTGGAGAGAGACACACGGGCACCCATCGACCCTGGGTCCACACCTTCACCATTAAGTTGCCCGTGAAGGAGGGATTCGCATGCGGACGCTGCGTCTCTACGCCCTGTTGATTGCCATGTGCTTTACTGTGGCGGCGCAAGCCTCGGTGAGCTATGGCGATTTTGGGGGAGGAAGCGAAGTCGGATTCCTCGATGTCACCGAAACAACCACCACGGCCGACCCTGAGCCTCTTTACGGTGCCCCGACGCTGATCAGCCCGGGTGTGTTGCACTTCAACCCTCTGTTGTTCGTCGCTGACGCGCCCGCCGGCGATACCACCGGCTCGCTGCTGACGATGACCATCACAGCGCCTGAAGGTGAATACCTCTCAACGATCAGCATTGCCGAGATCGGCGACTACGCGACGCTAGGCGTCGGCGCCGTGGTGCAGGCGATGTTCGGCGCCATCATTGCCCAGGGGCCGGGCACGGCCAATGTCATCACCACCGCCGATGACGCCTGGCACAGCTCGCTGGCTCCGGGCTTCATGTTCGGCCACGGGTTTTGGACGCTCGACGGCGTCATCGATCTGTCCCAGTACGAGGTCGAGAGCGTGGTCCTGACGCTCGACAACAACCTCCTGGCTGCCGCCCCGGCGGAGGCTGCCTCCTACATCCAGAAGAAGGGCCTGACCATCACCGTCACCCATGTACCCGAGCCGGCCACCCTCTTCCTGCTCGGCGCCGGCACGGTGCTGCTCGCCCATCGTCGGTCCCTGCGGGCTCTGACCCGCTGAGGTCGCCACGAACCGATCAGCCTGACCACGGCCCCGTGATCTTCACGGGGCTTTTTTCTGCGCGATCGGAGGGCGGCGGCCCCCTGCGATCGGAGGTTGCGGCGTGGGCGGTCGTGCGGCTACCATCCAGATTCGTGCCGGCCTGCCGGCTGAACCCCTGACCCCCGGCGAATACCGCATGACCCCCGCCCAGATCGTCCAGCACCTGCGCACCGTCCTCGGCCAGGCCGTCACCGACGCCCTGGTTGATCCCGGACAGAAACACCCCCGATTGCACACCACCGCCGAGCACTGGCGGGCCCTGGCAGAGCGGCTGGCGAACGACCCCCTGCTGGCGTTCGATTGGCTGAGCTGCCTGACCGCCGTGGACTACGCGGCCGACCAGAAGCTGGCGGCGGCCTATGACCTGCGCTCGACCCGCCACGGCCACGAGATCGCGGTAAAGGTCTACCTCGACCGCGACAAGCCCGAGCTGCCGACGGTCATGGATCTCTGGCCCGCGGCCGACTGGCACGAGCGTGAGGCCTATGACTTGATGGGCATTCGCTTCACCGGGCACACGGACCTGCGGCGAATCCTGCTGCCGGAGGACTGGATCGGCCACCCGCTGCGCAAGGACTACGTCTTCCCCCGTCAGTACCAGGGCATCCCCGCCACCTACGAGCTGGACTGGCAGCAGCAGGCGAACTACCCCGGCTGACCCCCGGAAGATTTTTGTTCAAGATCGAGCGGCTTGCCGCGGGCCGGCAAACCCATCGTGGGCTGAATGCTCAGCAAAGCCGACATCGTCGCGGGCAGGCGGTCACCCGGCGATGGTCGTCGCAACGCGGTCGTTGCCGCGTCAGGCCTTGCCCGTCTCGCGGAGCAGGCCCGCCAGTCGCTGCTTCTGGGCGTTGGACCAGGCGGGCTGGGCCGCCTCGACCACCGCCTCGATCGCACGCTCGGTCGAGCCGTCGAAGTAGGTGTGCACGAGCCGCTTGATCGCCGCTCGCGCCGCCTGTCGGGTGTTACGCGTCGGGGCGTAGAGGTAGCGGATGCCGTCCTTGTGATGGCGGAGATGGCTCTTCTGCTCAAGGATCCGCATCAGCGCCCGCACGGCCGAGTAGCTCGGCGGGTCGGGGAGCTGCTCGAGCACCTCGGTGACCGAGCACTGTCCCTGGCGATAGATGATGTCCATGATCTGCCGTTCGCGGCGGGTCAGATCCTCCGAGGCAATCCTGGCCATGGCCTTGGTCCTTTCCCGAACACTCACCCGAAAGGTCAGCCCGGCTGCCCCGTCGCCGTCGATCCCGGATCATGGCCGGGATCACTAACGCTCACGTCTGACACTGAAACAGTGGGCTTATCTTAGTTGCTCGGACTCTTGTATGCAACGCCACATCAAAATGACTTCGTGCGAAGATAAAAATGTACATTAGTAGACTCCGGCCGTCCAGCGGCGTCCGCCGACCCACGACGTCGGGCACGATCGCCCCCACCACGTCTCTGGCCGGACACGTCGGGGTATCGGTCACGACGAAGGGGATCAGACGCAATACGAGGCGTTTGTGGGGCCGCGGGGATCGGGCTGGCGGCAATGGATTTGATCATTATCGCGTAAAAACGCGCGTCGGCCGAGAGCAGAGGCTCCATGCGGACACGGCGGCCGATCGACTCAGCCCTTGATCTTCCGGCCCATCGCCTCGAGCACCGGGCCGTGCACCGCGCCATTGCTGGCGATGATCCCGCTGTTGCGTTCGAGCCGGGGACCGCAAGAAAAATCCAACGGTTCACCTCGCACGTCGGTCACCCGCCCGCCGGCCTCGGCCACCACGATCGCCCCGGCCGCGTGGTCCCAGATGTTCTCCCGGTAGTCGGCCTGCGTCGGCAGCCGCATGTAGACCATCGCGTCGCCCCGGGCCACCGCGGCGTACTTGGCCTGCCCATCCATCCGCAGCGGCGAGCGGCGCAGGCCCAGCCGGGCGGCGATGCGGGCCGAGGCTGTCTGGTCCGAGTGACCAGGCTCGTAGGACTCGCAGAACACCGCATCGGCTGGGTCGGCCGACGGCGACACACGCACGGGTTGTGCCGTGTCCGCGGACGCCGAGGCCGGCCAGAGCGGCATCTGCACCACGCCACGGTCGCGCCGAGCCAGCATCAGCACGCCCTTTCCCGAGCCGAGCGCCATCCTCGGGCACGCCAAGGCGCCGAAGACCACGCGTCCCTTCTCGATCAGCGCCAGGGCGATGGCGTAGTGATCGCCACGGATAAAACCTTTTGTGCCGTCAATCGGGTCGAGCGTCCAGAAGCGATCAGCCCCCGGAAGCCGACGGCCCGCGCCGCGATCGATCCAGGCCAGCACGTCCGCCTCCCGAGCTGGCGTGCCGAGCGTGTCCCCGACGCGTTGGATGACTTGCGCACGCTGGGCGTCATGATCCGGCTGGCGGAGTTGCGAAGTGCCCTCCTCGGCCACGATGGCGTCGTGCGGGAAGGACTCGGCCAGCCGGCGACAGATCAGCGCCTGCGACGCGAAGTCCGCCACCGTCACCGGGCTGCTGTCCTGTTTGCTGATCGCTCCGTCGGAGCGACCGGCCAGCGACGCCTGCACGTCACGGCAGACCGACGCGGCCTCCCGCAGCGCCCTGATCGCCGCTGCGGCTTCTTCGTGAAAGTACTCAGTCATGATGCTCCCACGCCCGCCGGACCATATGTTTGTGCGTTGCCGCCAGCCTTAGCCCGGATCGTAGCCGTGTGACGAACCCGTCGACGCTAGGTTGGCGAACCGCGTGGTGTTGCCGTTGAAGTGCAGCGGGACGGTCCCCGTCGGGCCGTTACGCTGCTTGGAGATGATCACCTCAGCCACGTTGACCTTGTCCGGGTTCTCCTGGGCCCACTCGGGCTCGTTGTGGTAGTACTCCTCGCGGTGGAGCATCATCACGACGTCGGCGTCCTGCTCGATCGAGCCCGACTCGCGCAGGTCGCTCATGCGGGGCCGATGCCCCTCGCGGGCCTCGGGCGAACGGTTGAGCTGGCTCAGGCACACCACCGGGACGTTGAGCTCACGCGCCAGGGCCTTGATCCCGCGCGACAATTCGGAGACCTCCTGCTGACGGCTCTCGGCCCCGGGGCTGGACATCAGCTGCATGTAATCGATGAACACCGCCTTGATGTCGTGCCTCGCCGCCAGCCGGCGGGCCCGAGCACGGAGCTGAAGCAGCGACAGGCCCGGCGAATCATCAATAAACAAGGGCGCGTCGGCCAGGTCGCCCACCGTCATCGCCAGCCGGCCATATTCTTCCTCGCTGAGCATGTTCCGCCGAACACGGTGCGAGTCGACGCCGCTGCGTGAGCAGAGAAGTCGCTGGGCGAGCTGCTGCCGGCTCATTTCCAGGGAGAAAACAGCCACGGGCTGCTTGTTCGTCGCGGCGACGTGCTCGGCGATGTTCAAAGCGAAGGCGGTCTTGCCCATGCTCGGCCGGCCGGCGACGATGATCATCTCGCCGCCCTGCAGGCCGCTGGTCATCTCATCGAGCTCGAGGAAGCCGGTCTCCAGGCCGGTCAGCTGCTGACCCTCGCGGGCCTCGAGCTGGGCGAAGGTTTCCTGAAGAAGTTGGCCCAACGCCCCGGCGTCGGTCGAGCCCTGCGTCTCAGCCAGGCGGAAGATCTCGCGCTCGGCCAGGTCGACCTGCTCAGCCGCCGGCTCGCCGCTGGTGTAGGCCTTCTGGAGGATCTGGCTCGCCGCGTCGATGAGGCTGCGCAGCACGGCCTTGTCACGCACGAGCTTGGCGTAGTAGGCGGCGCTCGACGCCGACGGCACGCCCTCGGCCAGCTCGACGAGGTACTGCACGCCGCCGACGTCAGCCAGGGCGTTCATGTCCGAGAGCTTCTGCTGGAGCTGAACGAGGTCAATCGGGATGTTGCGGTTGTAGAGGTCGACCAGGGCCTGGAAGATCAGGCCGTGGCGGGTCTGGTAGAAGTCGTCGGGGCTGGTGATGACCTGCACGACCTCGCCGACGAACCGGCCGTCGAGGATCATCGAGCCCAGGAGGCACATCTCGGCCTCGAGCGCGTGCGGGGGCAGGCGGTCGAACAGCTTGGCCAGCTCCGGCGGACGAGGGGCACGATCTGTGCGGGGCAGCGCGGTGGTCATGACGGTCGCCGATGATCCATGGAGGCATCCGAGCCGTGGGCGTCGGTCTCACTGCTCTTCGAGGGATTCTATATGACGCACAAAACGGGCGTGACACTTTCTTTCTTGCGTGAGAAAGCTGTCGTCTTCGACCGACCACTTCCCTAATCCATAAACCCTCATCCGACCACCAGGTTGATGAGCTTGCCGGGAACGACGATCACCTTCTTGACCGTCTTGCCAGCGACGCAGCCGGCGATTTTTTCATCCGCCAGCACGGCCTTCTCCACGGCCTCGGCGTCGGCGTCGGCAGGGACGGTCACCCGGCCGCGGAGCTTGCCGTTGACCTGCACGGGGTACTCGACCTGGTCCTCGACGAGCATCGCCGGGTCATAGGTCGGCCACTTCTCGCGTGACAGAGACGACGTGTGCCCGAGCAGCTTCCAGAGCTCCTCGGCCACGTGCGGAGCCATGGGCGAGAGGCAGAGCACGATCGGCTCGGCCAGCTCGCGTTCGAGCGTCTCGCGGCCGACGAGTTCGTTGTTGAGCTCGATCATCGCGGCGATGGCGACGTTGAAGGACATCGTGCCCATGCCTTCGGTGACGCGCTTGATCGTCTTGTGCAGCAGACGGCGCAGGTTCTCCGGGGCCGGCGTGTCAACGACGCGGAGCTTGCCGGCCTCCTCGTCGACGAAGACGCGCCACAGACGTTGGAGGAACCGGTGCACGCCGGTGATATCCCGCGTCCGCCAGACCTTCGACTGGTCCAGGGGGCCGAGGTACATCTCGTACAGTCGCAGCGTGTCGCAGCCGTATTCCTGGCAGATCTCGTCGGGCGTGACGGCATTCTTGAGGCTCTTGCCCATCTTGCCGAATTCTTGTTTGACGGGCTGGCCCTGGTAGAGGAACTGGCCGTCCTTCTCCTGGACCTGGTCGGCCGGCACGTAGACGCCGCGGCTGTCGGTGTAGGCGTGAGCCTGGATGTAGCCCTGGTTGAAGAGTCGGCCAAAGGGCTCGGGCGTCGAGACGTGGCCGAGGTCGAAGAGCACCTTGTGCCAGAACCGGGCGTAGAGCAGGTGCAGCACGGCATGCTCGGCCCCGCCGACGTAGAGGTCCACGCCGCCGGCGTGGTGCGAGCCGTCGGGCTTCTTGCTGAGCATCCAGTACTGCTCGGCTTCGCGGCCCGCCAGGCGTTCGTTGTTCTTGGGGTCGCAGAAGCGCAGGTAGTACCAGCACGAGCCGGCCCACTGGGGCATGGTGTTGAGCTCGCGGACGTAGAGCTTGCCGTCGAGGTGGACGTGCTTCCACGATTCCGGGGCGCGGGCCAGCGGCGGCTGCGGCGGGGCATGGGGGTCATCCGACGCGGCGGGGCGGAAGTCGTCCATGGCCGGCAGCTCCACCGGCAGGTCGGACTCATTCAGGGCCCGGATCTCGCCGTCGGGGCCGTGCAGGATCGGGAACGGCTCTCCCCAATAGCGCTGCCGGCTGAAGAGCCAGTCACGCAGCTTGTACTGCACCTGGACGCGGCCGTAGTCGTTGGCGGTCAGCCACTGGTTGATCGCCTGCTTGGCCTGCGGGGTAGGCAAGCCATTGAGCGTGACGAACTCGTTGGCGGAGTGGACGTTGGCGCCGTCGGCCTCGATGGCGTGCCCGAGCTTCTCGACCAGTCGGCCCTGCCGCACGGCCAGGCCCAGGCCGCGTATGTCCCGCGTCGCCAGCGGGGCGATGCCCTCTCGCCAGAGCTCGGCGTCGGCGCCGGACACGTTCGGCAGGCCCGCCACGGCCTTGACGGGGTCGGCGGGGAGCTTGCCGGCCTTGTTGGCGTCGAGCGTCTTGCGCCAGGCGGCGCCGAACTCCGCGTCGGGGTGCGTCAGCGTCTGAGCGACGAAGAAGGCCAGCGCCCCGGCCGGGCTGGTCAACTCCACGTCCTCCTCGTCGAGCCGGTCGAAGAAGCCCTTAACAGCCGCGAGTATCGGGGGGTAGACCACGTCGTGGATCGGCAGCCCGTGGGCCTTGGCGAAGTCGAAGTCGCGCTGATCATGGGCCGGCACGGCCATGATCGCGCCGGTGCCGTAGCCCATCATCACGTAGTCGGCGATCCAGATCGGGATCTTCTGGTTGTTCGCGGGGTTCAGGGCGTAAGCCCCGGTGAACACGCCCGTCTTGTCCTTCGAAGCGGATGCGTCCTCGCCCTGACGCTGGCGGTCGGACTTGACCGCAGCCGCCTTGCAGTAGGAGTCGACGCGGTCCCAGTCGTCCGGGGGGGTGATCGCCTGGATTAGGGGGTGTTCGGGGGCCAGGACCATGTAGGTCGCCCCGAAGATGGTGTCCGGGCGGGTGGTGAAGACGACGATGGTCTCGCCGGCGTGCTCAGCCGTCGAGCCGTGGGCGTCGTAGGCCAGGGGGAACTCGACCCGCGCCCCCTCGCTGCGGCCGATCCAGTTGCGCTGCATCAGCTTGATCGGCTCGGGCCAGTCGACCAGGTCCAGGTCAGACAGCAGGCGTTCAGCCAGGGCGGTGATGCGCAGCATCCACTGCCGCAGCGGCCGGCGGAAGACGGGGTGATTGCCGCGCTCGGAGCGTCCGTCGGCGGTAACTTCCTCGTTGGCCAGCACGGTGCCCAGGGCGGGGCACCAGTTCACGGGCACCTCGGCCAGGTAGGCGAGGCGTTGGTTGTCGATCACGCATCGCTGCTCGGCCGGTGAGAGTTCGTGCCATTTGCGCACGCCGACGGGCGGGCCCTCAAGGGCGTCCAGGCCTGGGGCCGCGGCCTCGACTAAGTCGCCGTCCAAGCCGACGTACAGACGCTCGGATTCGAGCAGTTGGCGCAGCTTGTCGATCGAGCGGGCCTTGCCGCGTGCCGGATCGAACCAGGCGTGGTAGAGCTGCAAAAAGATCCACTGCGTCCAGCGGTAGTACTCGACGTCTGTCGTCGCGAGGCTGCGGCCCCAGTCATAGCTCAGGCCCAGGCTCTTGAGCTGCCGGGTCATGTTGGCGATGTTGCTCTCGGTCGTGACGCGCGGGTGCACGCCGTGCTCGACGGCGAACTGCTCGGCCGGCAGGCCGAACGCGTCGTAACCCATCGGGTGCAGGACGTTGAACCCGTGCATCCGCTTGTAGCGGGCGACGATGTCCGTGGCGATATAACCCAACGGATGGCCGACGTGCAGCCCCACGCCGGAAGGGTAGGGGAACATGTCCAGGACGTAATACTTGGGTCGATGCGGGTCGAAGCCCTCCTGCCCCGGGTTGATCGCGGCGAAAGTTCCGTGCTCAGCCCAGTAGGCCTGCCAGCGGGCCTCGATGGCGGCAAAGTCATATCGCATCCCCTTGAGGATAAAGACTGCCCGGCGGGGAGCAACTGCCGGCGATTGGAGCACACTAACTCTCTGCAGGGTCCGAGCCTCGATGGCCGATGCCGCTCCTGTGAATCGGATCGGATGAGGGTGCATCCGTCGGCAAAAACGGTAGACTAGGGTTCTTTGTCTTTTTCAATATGGGGTGGCTCCGGCGCCCTCTCGCCGGGCTTAGCGAAAGGTTCCAGCCATGGCCTCCGTCGTTCACTTGATCGATACCTCTCTGCGCGATGGTCACCAGTCCCTGCTGGCCACGCGGATGACCACCGAGCAGTGCCTGCGGGTGCTGCCCCTGCTGCGCGACTCGGGATACCAGATCCTCGAGCTCTGGGGAGGGGCGACGCTCGACTCGGCCCTGCGCTTCACCGGCGACAACCCGTTCGACCGCCTCGAGAAGTTCCGATCCATCCTCGGCGACCCGCGCCACGGCGGCGTGGTCATCCGCTCGCTCTGCCGGGGACAGAACCTCTTCGGCTACAACCCTTACCCCGACAACGTCGTCGTCGAGTTTCTCAAGGAGGCCGTCCGCACCGGCGGGACGCGGATGCGCGTCTTCGACGCCCTGAACGACTACCGCAACCTCATCACCGCCATCATGGCGACCAAGACCTTCAACGGCCACGCCGAGGCGGCGATCTCCTACACCACCAGCCCCGTTCATGACGTGCCGCACTTCCTGAACTTCGCCCGCCGGGCCCTGGACGCCGGGGCCGACTCGCTGGCGATCAAGGACATGGCCGGGCTGCTCCACCCCGCCGACGCGTTCGAGCTGATCAGCGCCCTCAAGAAGCAGTTCCCGGGCGTCGAGATCACGCTGCACTCGCACGACACCAACGGGCTGGCGGTGACGAGCTACGTCGTGGGCATGATCCTGGGCGTGGATCACCTGGACACCGGGCACGGCCCGATGGCCGGCGCCACGGCTCAGCCGCCGGTGGAGCTGATGCTCTACTTCGCCAAGGAGCTGGGCATTCCCGTCAACGTCAACAACACCAAGCTCTTCCCCAAGATCGACGCCGAGCTGCGCAAGATCCGCCAGGAATTGGCCAAGGTGGACACCGATCCGGCTCACTTCGGCGACCCCTGGCCCGCCGAGCCCACGTCAGAGGTCCGCAAGCTCGTCCGCCAGGCGGCCAACCTCATCCAGAAGCGAGACCGCGAGAGCCTCGAGCAGGCCATCGCCATCATCGAGGATCGGATCCTCGTCCCGCAGGGCTACCCGGCCGTCGACCGCAAGCAGCTCGAGGCCCAGATCCCGGGAGGCATGATCTCCAACCTCAAGAACCAGCTCAAGGAACAGGGCAAACTCGACCTCTTGCCCCAGATCCTCGACGAAGTGCCCCGCGTGCGCAAGGCCTCGGGCTACGTCCCGCTGGTCACGCCGACCTCGCAGATCGTCGGCACGCAAGCGGCCTTCAACGTCATGCAGGGCGAGCCATACGCCTTCGTCAGCGAGCCGTTCCGCGACCTGGTGATGGGCAAGTACGGCCGTCCCCCCGGCCCGCCGGACCAGGACGTCCTGGCCAAGATCGCCGGCGGCAAGGAACTGATGCGCAAGCGGCCGGCCGATTATGTCGCCGACGTGGACCTGGAAAAAGTCGCCGCCGAGAACGCCGGCCTGATCAAGGGCAACCGCGATCTGCTGCTGCTCTTGCTCTTCCCCGCACCGGCCAAGGCGTTCTTGAGCAAGGCCGCGGGCAAGTAATCCCATCACGCAGTTGCTGACCCCCTCAAGCCCGGGCTGACCAAGCCCAGGCTTGTTTGTTAGAGGTCCCTGACGGCGGATACCCGATTCCAGGCTATAATTCGCCCATGATCCTGCTGATCGACAATTACGACAGCTTCACTTACAACCTTGTCCAGCGGATCGGCGAGCTCGACGCGACGCTGGACCTGCGCGTGGTCCGCAACGACAAGATCACGCCCGAGCAGGCAGCGGCGCTGGCCCCCTCGCACATCATCATCTCGCCCGGCCCCTGCACGCCGCGCGATGCGGGCGTTTCCTGCGACATGATCAAGGCCCTGGCCGGGAAGGTCCCCATCCTGGGCGTCTGTCTGGGCCACCAGTCGATCGGTCACGTCTTCGGCATGACCGTGGACCGCAACTACCGCCTGATGCACGGCAAGGTCTCGCCGATCCAGCACGACGGCAAGACGATCTTCCAGGGCCTATCGAACCCCTTCGAGGCCACGCGTTACCACAGCCTGGTCATCCTGCCCGACACGTTCGACAGCGAGCGATTCGAGAAGAGCGCCTGGACGGCCGAGGGCGAGATCATGGCCCTGCGTGCCAAGCCCGACGTCTTCGGCCCGGCCCCGCTCGAGGGCGTGCAGTTCCATCCCGAGAGCTTCCTGACGCTCGAGGGTCCGCGGATGCTGGCCAATTTCCTGGGCCTGCCCGCGCCCAAGCCGTCGCCCATGCCCGCTGCGGCCGTCTGATCCCCCCCAGAAGCGGAACCCCGGGAACCGCGGCCTCTCGGAACCTTGGTCATGGCCGAGACTCCTTCAAACCCGTCGCCCGCCCCCCCACCGCCCGCACCCGAGGCGACCGTTGAGACGCCGCTGTCACCTGAGCCGATGCCGACCGGACGGATCGTAAGGTGGAGCCTGATCCTCGCCGGCTCCGGCCTGCTGGCCGTGGCGGGGATCATCCTGCAGTTCGGCCTGGTCAAGGCGGTGCAGGCTGAGCTCTGGTCGGCCATGGTCGTGCTGGCGGTGGCCGTGGTGCATGGGGTGGGTCTGAGCCTGGGCGTCACGGCGGTCGTCGGCTGGTTCAACCGCGGATCGCTGCTGGCGGCCGTGGCGGCGGTGCTGGCCCATGTCATCGGTCTGGCTTTGATGATCTGGTAACTCCCCTGAAGATCTCCCGCGCAAGGTTGTCGCGCAGCCTTTGCGCCACGTCTTCCCGCGTCAACCCATGAAAAAAGCCCGCGGCGCTGCGGGCTTGGGGGGATGCTGGGTCACGAACCTGACGCTTACTGGAGCAGTTGCAGGACCTGCTGGGCCGAGCTGTTGGCCATGGCCAGGACGGACGTGCCGGCGCTGACGAGGATCTGGGCTCGGGAGAGCTTGGCCGTCTCGTCGGCGAAGTCGGCGTCGCGGATCTGGCTCTGGGCGGAGCTCAAGTTCTCCATGGCGATGCCCTGGCTGCGGATGGCCGTCTGCAGGGTGTTGCGTTCGAAGGCGCCCAGCCGGCCGCGGGTGGTGGTGATCTGATCGATGGCGGCGTCGAGGATATTCGATCCCTCGGTGAAGTTCTCCGTGGCCAGAGCGTTGGCCCCGCCGGTGCGGAGCGAGCTGAGGTAACCCACCACGCCGTCGCCCAGCCGGCTGGCGGCGACCGAGCCGATGCCCAGGCTCACCTGCTGCTGGCTGTTGACCGACGAGCCGATCTGGTAAAGCGCCCCGCCGCCGGTGATGGTGAAGCTCTTGGTAACGTTGGTCAGGTTAGCCAGGTCCTCGGTCAGGGTCATACGGAGGTTGAGCGTGCTCGAGCGCAGGGTCACGTCCAGGCCGTCGCCCAGGGCGAGGATGCCGTTGACCACGGCCATGACGTCCACGCCGGCATCGTTGTTCTTCTCGACCTCGGCGGCGCCGGAGGCGTCCTTGGCCTCGTAGGTGTGGAAGTTCGAGTCCTGGGCGTAGTCAACCTTGACGAAGGCGTCCGAGCCGTACGCATCGGACTTGAGCACGATGCCCGAGGCCGCGTTGGCCGAGTTGTAGAGCTCGGCGATGATGCCCGTGGCGTCGGAGGTCTGGTTGATGGCGTTGACCAGGTCCGAGACCGAGGTCTGGGAATTGATCGTGATGTCCTCGACGCCCTTGTTGCCCTGGACGGTGATGGTGGTGGCTACGCCGGTGAACAGCGTCCCACCGGCGGAGATGAAGAGGCTGGCCTTCTCGGCGCTGTTGAGCACCTCGAGGTTGACCGGGATGCTCGTCCGCGTGCCGAACTGGGCGTTGTAGATCTTGACGTTGGAGAAGGCGGAGGTCGAGATGCCGCTGGTGCGGTAGTCCAGCGAGCCGTTGAGCAGCTTGAGCCCCGCGAAGCTCGTGGTGTTGGCGATGCGGGTGATCGACTCGATGGCGGAGTCAATCTGGAGCTGGTTGGCCTCGGTCTCCTCCTTGGAGAAGCCGCCGGTGTTGGCCGCCTGGAGGATCAGGCCTTTCATGTCCAGCAGGAGGGAGTTGACCTCCTGCAGGGCGGCCTCGGCGGTGGCGATGACGTTGCTGGCGCGTTCGGCGTTTCCGATGGCGGCGTCGACGTTGCTGATCTCGGCGCGCAGCCGTTCGGACACGATCAGGCCGGCGGGATCATCCGCCCCGCGGTTGATCGCCAACCCCGTGCTCAGTCGCTCGAGGTGGACGCCCAGGTCGGCCTGCGATCGCGCGAGCTGGTGCCTGGCGATCAGGGACGAGACGTTGGTATTGATCCGCGACATGACAATCCTCCTTGATTGTCCGGCTCCTGGGTCGGCCGGCCCCTGGGTTAATCGGGGGCCGTTGTTCTAGCCAACCCCAGCCTGGTTGTGCCCTTGGCCCGGCATCCGTGCCGGGGGCGGGGCGGTCCTTACGAACGCTCCCTCTTGTGGAGCTTGGCCGGCCGGCGGCCCGTCTGGCGGGGTCGCTCGGCCTGGATCCTCTGGATGGTCCTGGAGGCCTCGGCCAGGTCGGCCACGCCGACCGAAGCAGCCGCTGCATTCTCCTGACGGATCGCCTCGTAAACTTCCTTGCGGTGAACCTGCACGTCCCGCGGGGCGTTGATGCCCAGCCGGACCTTGTCCCCCCGGATGTCGACGACGGTGATCTCCACCTCGTCGCCGATCATGATTGTTTCATCTCGCTGACGTGAGAGCACCAGCATGGTCAGCGGCTCCTTCCTTGAGCCCCGCCCGCGAGAACCCTTGAGGCTCGCGGGCGACGTTCGTCGGCCGACGCTTCCCTGCGTCGGCCCCCGGGAACGTCCCGGGCACATCCTCGCCCTGCACAGGGCGGGACGCCGGTCCGGTCCTCTAGGCCGACATCGCCTGGACCGGGGCGCTGATCTCCAGCAGTGGGACCCGCGTCGTGAACCGGCGGTCGGACAGCACCAGCTGCACGCCCTGGCGGTTCTCGCAGTTGATCACCAGGGGGCCCTGGAGGTTGCCCGTCAGCAGGCGGTCACGCTTGTTGACGATCACGAAGACCTGGGCCCGCTCGAGCGTGGACAGCCCCAGTTCGCCGATCTCCTCGGGCTTGATCGGGACGCGGTAGGTGGGGATGAACAGGCTCGGGTCGGTCACCACGAAGGCCAGCTCCGGCGCCTCGAGCGACTGCAGCCACCAGAAGGTGCTGCCCTCGCCCGTCTCGAGCAGGGCGTAGCGCTTGAAGCTGGGGAACCCGAGGATCCCCTTGGAGAAGGTGATGACCCGCAGGTCGTCGATCTCCACCTGGCCGAATCGTGAGGTGTTGATCTGCATGATCAGGTCCTTAGCGGCCGTCCATCCTGGTTGCTCGTGCGGG
>JADZCW010000106.1 GCA_020851395.1 Phycisphaeraceae bacterium | reverse complement strand
GGGCGGCATGGAGCTTGACCATCTCGGCGAGCTCGTGGACCTTGCCCTTGCCGATGTAGGTCGAGGCGTCGGGCTTGGCGCGGTTCTGCATGAGCTCGTCGACGACGATGGCGCCGGCGGTGTCGGCCAGGGAGCGGAGCTCGCCGAGGGGGTCGTGGGGGTCGACGCTCTGGCCGGGCAGGAGGGCGGCGCAGAGGATGGCGCGCTCCTGGGCGACGTTGAGCTGTTCTCGTTTGGCTTGCTGGGACACGTTCGGGGCTCGCAGGGTGGCGGGGGACGGCGCCAGGGACGGGGTGGCGCGGGCCGGTGCCAAGCCCTTGAGATTAGCTAGTTTTGGGCGGGTTTGCCCGGCCTTTCATCCGCTACAGGCTGCACAGACGGCGCAAGCGTCCGGGTTTACCCATCAAAAGGGCTGGGGAGTCAAGCGGATGTCCAGCGGGAAAGTGAGGTGGTCGATCCCCAGGTTATCGCCCCCGTCTTGGGGGCTTAGCTGAGGATCCTGCCATGGGCAAGACACAGATGAACACGCCGGGGTACCGTCGGGCGAGCATCCTTTCGAGCTGGGTGTGCCTGTTGCTGGTGCTGTCGGTGATGAACGAGCTGGCGATCGCGGGGGCGGTGTTCCTGATTCAGATGCCGCTGATCAACCTGATCAAGGCGGACATCGAGCCGACGGCGGAGCAGTGGGCGTTCTATGACCAGGTGGCGCAGCTGCTGGGTCAGGCGAGCTATGCGCTGTTGGCGGTGACGGGGCTGAGCTTCCTGGTGTGGGTGCATCGGGTGAGCAGGAACGCGATGGCGTTGTGCGCCAGCCCGCTGCGGTACGGGCCGGCGGGGGCGGTGATCGGGTTCTTTGTGCCGATCCTGAATCTGTTCCGGCCGCCGGCGGTGCTGGGAGAGATCTGGCAGGTGAGCGATCCGGGGTCGCGGTTCAGCGACAACCCGGACGGGACGGGGTCGAGCACGGGGCTGGTCGGGGCGTGGTGGACGTGCTGGCTGCTGAGCATCGCGCTGGGACAGGTGGCGTTCAAGCTGCTGACGCGGACGATGGGCAGGGAGTACCTGGAGGTGGCGGGGTGGATCAACATCGCGGCGAGCATTTTGAGCATCTTCGCGGCGCTCTTGGCGATCGGGATGATCCGGGGGATCCATGACCGTCAGGAGCTGAAGAATCGGATCATGTCGAATCGGCCGAGCGATGAGGAGGAGGAGTCGGAGGAAGAGGCGGTGCGGCCGCTGAATCTGCGGCGGGCGGGGTGAGGAGGGCGATCGGCTCTCTCAGATCATCCGCAATGTCTTGGCGAAGTCTGTAAAATTCAGGCATGCTGACCCAATGGATACGCCGACCCGTCGAGGCACCGGTGCACGCCGTCGGAAGGCGGTCCTGCCTCCGGACGATCTTGCTCGTCCTGGCGATCGCTGCAATCACAGGTTTGGCGGGGTGTGCATTGGGGGGTTCACGTCATGCATCGTCGAAGCCGGCGGTATCCTGCGAGATTGCAGTGGCAATCGCGCGAGCACTTTTTGTTGAGATTCGATATGACGTCAATATTGATAATTACATCATGGAGGTCGACGACATTGAAGGTGGATGGATGATCCAGTTCACCCCGAAAAAACCCGCAGGGCCGGGGAGTGATTGGGCCGTGATGATCTCACAGCGAGAGGGTGAACTTTCCATTATGTGGGGTCAGTGAGTACCTCATTGAGGACACGACTCCGATACGCCAGGCCAGTTGCACCAGGAGTAAACGGTCGATGCCCCGCACGAAGAAGATTGTTCCCACGGCTGACGGACTGACGGCTGAGCAGCTTCGGGCTCTGGACAAGAGCTTTGCCGCGGACCCGCGGTGGCGGCGAGTGCAGAACGCGGTGACGCAGACGAGCGTGCAGAACCTGGCGGTCAGCCGGGATGTGCTGTTCAAGACCGACCACACGTTCTCGGTGCAGCTGGACGATTGGACGCCGACGAATCAAAAGAATTCGGGGCGGTGCTGGATGTTCGCGGCGCTGAATCTGTTCCGGCATGGGGCGATGAAGAAGATGGGGATCGGGAACTTCGAGTTCTCGCAGAACTATCCGCTGTTCTGGGACAAGCTCGAGCGGGCGAATTACTTCCTGGAGAACATCCTGGCGACGGCGGATGAGCCGGAGGATGGAAGGGAGGTTTGGCATCTGCTGTCGGCGCCGCTGGACGACGGGGGGCAGTGGAACATGTTCGTGAACCTGATCCGCAAGCACGGGGCGGTGCCCAAGGCGGCGATGCCGGAGACGGAGAGCTCGAGCAACACGCGGAAGATGAACTCGATCCTGTGCGAGCAGCTCCGGCAGGGGGCGCTGCGTCTGCGGCGGAAGCACGCGGCGGGGGCGACGACGGGCGAGCTGCGGCGGGCGAAGCATGAGATTCTCGGGGTGGTCTATCGGGTGCTGCGCATTCACCTCGGGACGCCGCCGACGAAGGTCGAGTGGCAGTGGCGCGACAAGAAGAAAAAGTTCCACCGGGACGCGGCGATGACGCCGCAGCAGTTCGCGGCGAAGTACATCACGC
>JADZCW010000105.1 GCA_020851395.1 Phycisphaeraceae bacterium | reverse complement strand
CGCTGGGCGAAGCGCTGGCTGACCTTGCTCATGATCTCGGCGATCTTGCGCTGGGCCTCGCTGGCGACTTGGCGATCGTTGGCGTCGTCCTCGAACTCGACCAGGGAGTCCAGCAGCGGGTCGCCGACGCGGACGCGCACGTTGGGGAATCGTCGGCCGAGGATCTCGACCTCGGGCTTGGTCAGATAACGATTGCCCGGCAGCATGACCACGCCGTTGCGGACGATCGAGTCGCAGAGCTTCATGCCCGGCTGCAGCTCGGTGGTCTGGACAAGGACAGGCATCGGCGCACAACCCCTGGGAGGCGTAGGCGAAATCTGACTGCTTGCGTATCGGCAAGTTAGGATGCCGACCTGAGTCCAAGCCGGATTCGATCCACGTTAAACGTTTTTTCCATAGGTAGATGCGCGTTTCCCGGGCCGACGCGGTCTTCAGTCCACCACGGCCCCGCTGACGGCCGCAAGCCACCGTCCCAGGGGGTTGGACGCCTCGGGCAGCACGTCGAGACAGGTGTCGTTCCAGCTCGCGACCAGGCCCCATCCCGGGAACAGGGCCATGCCGCGTTTGCCGTGGCCGTGGCCGGCGCAGACGGCGACGTCGGCCGGCGCGTCGGGCCAGCGACGCTCGCCGTTGCGACGGACGCCGTTGACCCACCAGAGCCAGGAATAGCCGCCATCGTGGTCGTTGTGGTCGTCGGGAATGATTTTTGAGCCGATGCTGCGCTGGCCCGGCAGCATCGCCGCGGCCTGGCCGGCGGTGCGGGGGATCGACAGCGGCAACGGTTCGGTGATGGCCTTGCGGGCCAGGGCGGGGGCGAGGAGCTGGCGGTTGCCCCAGCGGCCCTGGTGCAGATAGAGCCAGCCGAAGCGGGCGAAGTCGCGCGGGCTGATGGCCAAGCGGCCCGGCCGATCGTGAGGGCCGAAAGCCAGCATCGTCGGCTGGTCCTCGCAGCCCAGGGAGTCGGTGAGCAGGGGGTGCAACACACGCCGGTCGATCTTGGCCAGGGGCACGCCGTAGATCTTGGTGAACAGCAGGTCGGCGAACAGGGCCATCTGCCAGTCGTTATAGACGTAGGCCGTGCCCGGGTGCTCGGTCAGGCCGTAGCAGGCGGTCTGCGTGGCCAGGTGGGCGAAGGTGATCCTGCGATCTTTGTGGCCGAGGACGGGGTTGAGGTCGGCCAGGCGAGGTTCGTAGTTCACGGCCAGGGTGTCGAGGCTGGGGAGCTTGCCGAGCTCGACGGCCTTGAAGAGGAAATGCGTGTACCAGGGCTTAACGGCCGAGGCGACATCGCCGCGCTGGGTGGGATCTCCCCAGGCGTAGGCGAGCTTGCCATGACGGATCACACAGCCGCGCCCGCTGAGCCACGCGGCGGCCTCGCCCAACTTCCGGGGGTCAAGGCCGACGTCCTGGGGTGTCGCGATGGGCCAGGGGCCGTCGGGGAACAGAGAAGTCATGCGGCCAGTCTAGCGAACAGAACATCCCCGTCCTCGAACAGGCCGTCGGGGGAACGTTCAAGAATGGGAGATCGTCACACCCAGATCGTCACGAAGATCGCCGGCTCGGCGGTCTTTTCGTGCAGCAGGCCGGTGGTGGTGGTCGAGAACTTGACCTCGTACTCCGGGTGCTGCTCGAGCCACTCGTTGATCTGGCGGTCCATGTGCTCGAGCGCGTCCGGGCGGAGCTTGGAGAAGAAGGTCCGCATGTGGCAGGCGCCCTTGCCGGTGATGACTGGCTGGCGTTTCCACTGCTCTCCGGCGTGGCGGTGCACGGCGCCGAAGTGCTTGATCTGAGGCTTGTCCGCTTCGTTTGCTGAGGGGGCGGCCAAGTCCATGGGTTCGAGCGAGTCCGGCGGGGGGGGGGCGGATTCTTTTTCGAGGTCCTCGATCGGGATGGCCTTGGCCAGCAGGTCCTTGTCGCTGACGGTCGAGCCCTGATTCGGCCGGCGGATGTTGGTCATGACGCACCTCACGGATGACGGAAAGAGAAAACCCGAGACGAGCACGAAACATCAGACATGTCTGTGACATGATATCCCGTCCAGCCCGTGATGAACAGCCCCCTGACGAAGATCAGCCACGCTATCCGCACGGCAGAATACGTGCGTGCCAGCGCTCGGGTGTGAGACGTTCGAGCTCGACGAGCCCGGTGAATTGCCGCAGATGAACGTCCAGCAAGATGCGGTGCGGCGTCCAGAGACGGTCCCGGCACCAGCCCCCATCCATTCGGACCACCCGGCCGCGCTGACGCGACAACGGGCCCTGATAGTTCAGGTAGAGCCGGCGGTGGGGGGGCAGTGCGTCGAGCGCCCAGCGGCCGACGGCCGACCAGGCCCGCGGTGCGTGGGCGGATCGAGCGGCCCAGAGCAGGGATGTCTCACGGGCCACGGGCTGCTCAAAGAGCCAGTCGTAGTGGCAGCCCTGGCTGCTGCTGTGGCGGAGAATGACGCAGGCGAGGCGTTGCATGGCGGTGAAAGTCGCTGCGACATGGTGGACAAGCCTTCCCGGGGGCTGCCCGCCATGCTTGGCAAGGGGTTACACGTTAGGATAGTCCCCACCCCCGGAAGATGAAATCAGCTGTGGGGGGGCTCCAGCCTCAAGGCAAGCAAGGACCCGCACATGCACAAGAGCTTACAACGGTTGATGATGGCGGCGATGATCGGCCTGGCCCTGCTGACGACCACCGGCTGCCAGGTGCCCAACACCGTGCTGAACAAGCGAGCGGCCGAGGCGATCGAACGCCACGAGCTTGATCGCGCCGAGGGCTACCTGACCCGGGCCGTGGCCCAGAACAGTCGCGACTGGCTGGCTTACTACCAGCTTGGCATCGTGAGGATGAAGCTCGATCGTCCGCTCGACGCCCAGCTCTCGCTCGAAAAGGCCCTGACGCTCAACCCCCGCGGCCCCGAGACGTCCGCGATCATCGACCTGCTGGCCGAGTCGCTGCTGGCCCAGGACAAGAGCACCCATCTCGTCGGCCTGCTCGAGCAGACCGCCCGCGACTACGGCACGGTCGAGGATTACGTCCGCATGGCCAAGTTCGAGTCGCGGATGGGCGACGTCGACGGTGCCCGGCTGGCGCTGAACAAGGCGGCCGCGATCGCCGACCCCGCCGACCCGACGCCCTACGAGGCGATGCTGAGCTTCTATGAGTCGCTGGGCAACGGCGAGATGGCCACGGTGGCCCTGCGGCACCTCTACTACCTGCGGCCGAACGATCCGAACGTGGCCAATGCGCTGCGGCGCTACGGTCTGGTGCCGGGGCCGACCGTCGGCCTGCCGCCGCGCACGTCGCTCGAGGGCGACATCCTCAAGACCGAGCCCTTCACCCCCACGGCCGGGCCGATCGACCCGGTCGATCCCAGGACGGTCGTCCCGCCGGAGAAGCCGACGCTGCCCTGACGCCTATCATCATGGCCGACATGCCGCGACGACCGAGTCGCGGCGCACCGAACGTCCATCCTCCGCCGCCGGCGCTCGCGCGTCGGGCGCGGTCAGAAAGGTTTCCATGCACGAGAACATCCCCTCGATCCTCGAGGACCTGCAGGCGCGGATCTTAACGGTCCGCGACTCTCTTTAACTACGACGGCAAGAAGGCCAAGCTCTCCGAACTCGAGGCCAAGATGGGCGAGTCGAACTTCTGGAACAACCAGGAGTCGGCCGGCAAGGTCGTCGAGCAGGTCAAGGCCATCAAGGCCCAGGTCGAGCCGCTGCGCAAGGTCGCTTCGCGCGTCGAGGACGCCGCCCTGCTCTGGAAGATGGCCCAGGAGGCTGACGACGACGACACGCGCAAGGAGGTCGACGGCCAGCTCGACGCCCTGTCGGCCGAGGTCGATCGCGTCGAGGCCCTGTCGCTGCTCTCGGGCAAGTACGACCCCCGGAATTGTTACCTGTCGATCTATGCGCGTGAGGGTGGGACGGAGGCCCAGGACTGGGCTGAGATCCTGCTCCGGATGTACCTGCGCTTCTGCGAGAACATGGGATTCAGCGTCAGCGAGGTGGACAAGACGCTCGGCGAGGAGGCGGGGATCAAGGACGTGACGCTCTTCGTCAAGGGCGCGATGGCCTACGGGTACCTTTCGACGGAGCGTGGCACGCACCGGCTCGCCCGCGTCTCACCCTTCAACTCACAGGGCAAGCGGCAGACGAGCTTCGCGGCCGTGGACGTGGTGCCGGAGTTCGACGACGCGGCGGCGATGGAGATCCTGGACAAGGACCTGGACATGCAGGTCTTCGCCCGCTCGGCCGGCCCAGGCGGTCAGAACGTCAACAAGGTCGCCACCGCCGTGCGGATGACGCACATCCCTAGCGGGATCGTCGTGCTCTGTTCAGTGGAACGAAGCCTGGAACAGAACAAGCGTCGTGCCCTGTCGATCATCAAGGGCAAGCTCGAGCTGCTCGAGGAGCAGAAGCGGGCGCAGGAGATCAGCGCCGCATCGGGGGGGAAACTGGAGATGGGCTGGGGGACGCAGATCCGTTCCTACGTGATCTACGACAACCGCGTGAAGGACATCCGCACGGGCCACGAAGTGGGCAACCCGCAGCGGGTTCTCGACGGCGACCTGTACGGATTCGTCGAGGCGGAGCTTCGCCGGCGGGCCAAGAGCAAGGCGCAGGCCTGATATGTCACCCGTGACCGTGAACCACCGTCTCAGCGACGATCTGCAGGCCTTGCTCGCCGAGTCCGGGGGCGGGGGCATGACCGTCGGCCAGATCGAGCGTGCCCTGCACGGCCGGGGCCTGGCGGCGGTCATCCTGCTCCTGGCCCTGCCGTTCCTGTTCCCCGTGACCATCCCGCTGCTCTCGATGGTTTTCGGAGCGGCCATCGGGCTGCTGGGGCTCCGGCTGGCGCTGGGGCTCAAGTCCTGGCTGCCGGAGGCCATCCGCGGACGGATGATCTCGCCCAAGGCTCTTGAGAGGATCGTCCGCGGCGGGACACGGGTGGCGTTACGGCTCGAGAAGCTGCTGCGCCCGCGGTGGGCCTGGGTCTTCGTCCCGGTCGTGCGCAGCCTCATCGGCCTGTCGATCATGATCGCGGCGGTGGTGCTGAGCCTACCGCTGCCGATCCCCTTGACCAACACCATCCCCGCCATCGCCATCATCCTGATGGCCATGGGCTCGATGGAGCGCGACGGGCTGGCGGTGCTCGTCGGGCAGATCGTGCACGTGCTGGCATGGGTCTACCTCTATTTCTGGTGGGACGTGGTGACGGACGTGGCACGGCACGTGTTCGGGTGAGACCGGCGGGGCCGACGGAGGATCGAATGAACACCAAAGGCACGGGGGAACGACACCTGCCGACGCTCATCGCGTCGTTCATCTGCATCTACGTCGTCTGGGGCTCGACCTACCTGGCGATCCGTCTGGCGGTGGACACGCTGCCGCCGTTCCTGATGGCCGGCAGCCGGTTCCTGCTCGGAGGGTTGATCCTGTATGGCCTGACGCGCTGGCGAGGCGCCCCGCGTCCGACGGGGCGGCATTGGCGGTCGGCGGTGCTGATCGGAACGATGCTGCTGTTCGGCGGCAACGGGCTGGTGACCTGGAGCGAGCAGTGGACGCCCTCGGGGATCACGGCCCTGATCATCGGCTCGACGCCGATGTGGTTCGTCGTGCTCGACTGGCTGCTCTTCTCGGGCACGCGTCCGACGCCGGCGAAGGTCGCGGGCCTGATCGTCGGTTTCGTCGGGCTGACGATGCTGGTCGGGCCCAGGGGCCTGGCCGAGCAGGGCCTGCCGGGCTGGCCGGCGCTGGTGATCCTGATCGCCAGCGGGATCTTCGCCTGCGGCTCGCTGCTCTCACGCCGGGTCGAGCAGGCGCCGGGACTGCTCCAGTCGGCGGCGATGCAGATGGTCTGCGGCGGGGGCGTGATGGCCGTGATCGGCCTGCTCGCTGGTGAGGCGCATCGCGTCGATTTCTCGCGTGCCTCGGCCTCGTCGCTGTGGGCGTGGGTCTATCTGGTGGTCATAGGCTCTCTGATCGCCTACAGCGCGTTCGTCTACATGCTCCGGCACGCCGCGCCGGCGACGGTCTCGACTTACGCCTACGTCAACCCGATCGTGGCCGTGTTCCTGGGCTGGCTGATCCTCGACGAGCCGATGAGCCCGCGCGTAGTCCTGGCCGGCGCGCTGATCGTTGTGGCGGTGGCGGGGATCACCGGCTACGACGCCGTGGCGGCACGTTGGCGGCGGGCGAAAGCTGAAAGCCTCAAGGTCTAGCGGGTGGGCAAGCGGAGCAGGACGGGCTTCTGCACCTCGAAACTGCGGCCGTGGCGGGCGTCGGTGAAGACGACCTTGAGTGTTGTCTCAACCTTGTCTCCCGAAACTTTCGTCTTATCCACGTCCGGCAGGGGCAGGTCGAGGCTGTGGTGCGTGCCGAGGAAGCCCGAGCGGTAGGCCTGGTCGACGATGTAGGCGTCGTAGTGGCGCTCGGTCAGCACAACGGGCTCGGTCCCCGGTTGGATCAGCACGAGCTGGGCATCGACCGAGCCGGCGGTCAGGAGGAACCGCCCCTTCTGGTCGAACGTGCGCACGTAGATGCGGACGGCATCATCCCGGCCGTCGTTGTCGAGGTCGACGGCGCTGGTGTAGCGGTCCAGGTCGATGTTCGTCAGCGTCGGCAGCTCGGCCGGGGCGTCGGCCGATGGCTGCGTGGCCGAAGCGTCCGCGGCGCTCAGCTCCAGTAAACGGGCGTCGAGGGATCGCTCAAGACGGTCGACCTCCTGCTGCAGGGCCAGGTTCTGGGCCCGCAGGCGGTCGTTCTCGTTGAGGTAATTCTTCTTGCCGCAGCCGACCGGGGCGATGATGAGCATCGTCAGGGCCAGGCACAGGCGGGCGCGTCGCGTGGCGGTCGTGGTCATTTGGCGTTGTCTTCGCCGGTGGGTTTGACCAGGTCGGGCAGTTGCTGCAGCACGCGGTCGGCGCAGCCGTACTCGACGGCCTCGGAGGCCTCGAGCCAGTAGTTGCGCTCGCAGTCGCGGGCGATGGTGGCCAGGTCCTTGCCGGTGTGGCGGGCCATGATCTCGAACATGCGGTCGCGGATGCGGATCATCTCCCTGGCCTGGATCTCCAGGTCGGTGGCTGGGCCCTCGACGCCGCCGATCAGCGGCTGGTGCAGCAGGACGCGGGCGTTGGGCAGGATGTAGCGCTTGCCCGCCTGCCCGGCCATCAGGAGCACCGAGCCCATGGAGGCGGCCATCCCGATGCAGTAGGTGCAGACCTCGGGGCGGATGAACTGCATCGTGTCATAGATCGCCAGCCCGGCCGAGATCGATCCGCCGGGGGAGTTGACGTAGAAGTGGATGTCGGCCTTGGGGTCCTCGTTGGCCAGGAACAGGAGCTGGGCGATGACCAGGTTGGCCGTCTCGTCCGTCACCTGATCGCCGAGGAAGATGATGCGGTCCTTGAGCAGGCGGGAGTAGATGTCGTAGGCGCGTTCAGCCCTTCCGGACTGCTCGATGACCATGGGGATCAGGGGCATGAAGAATTCCTTTTCTGGCGACGCCCGGTCCTGGGCCGCGAAGTTGGGCTCCGAACAGGGCCGCGTGGGGGGATTCTATCACCCCCGGAAGATGGGTCCAGCCCCCGGAAGGTGAGTTGGCCCGAACCCTGCCCGGCGCGAACGTGTAGGATAGAGCCGTGGAGCCGAATCCCACAACACAAGCAGGCGTAAGCCCCCGTGCCAGCCGCGGACGGCGGATGGTGCTGGCGGCCCGGACGCTCCTGGCCCGCGAAGTGCTGGGTTTCGTTCGGCAGAAGAGCCGCGTCATCGGGGCCCTGGCCACGCCGGTGGTCTTCTGGCTGCTCCTGGGCTCGGGGCTGAATCACGCGATGGCCATGCCGGGCACGGCGGCATCAACTTCCGGGGAGGCGCCTTCCGGGGGGATTGGGTATCGGGCCTACTTCTTCCCCGGCACGGTGGTGATGATCGTGATGTTCACGACTATCTTCACCGCCTACTCGGTGATCGAGGACCGGCGTGAGGGGTTCATGCAAGGCGTGCTGGTCTCGCCGGCGCCGCGATTGGCGGTCGTGATGGGCAAGGTGGGGGGGGGGGCCGTGGTCGCCACGGTGCAAGGGCTGATCTTCCTGGCCTTCTGGCCGGTCGTCGGCGGCTGGCCGGGCGCGGCGGCGATGGTTGAAGCGGCGATCGTGCTGCTCCTGGTGGCCGTGGCGCTGACGAGCATCGGCTTCTGCCTGGCCTGGCCGATGGATTCCTCGGCCGGGTTCCACGCGATCCTGAACCTGACGCTCTTCCCGATGTGGTTCATGTCCGGGGCGGTGTTCCCGTATTCCTCGGCCCCGGGCTGGCAGAAGGTGATCATGGCTGTCAACCCGCTGACGTACGGCGAGTCGGCCTTCGGCGGGCTCTTGATGGGACCCGGGGCCAGCGGTCCCTTGGGACCCGGCGCGTCGGCGGTGGTGATGGTGATCCTGACGATCGGGCTGTTAGGCGCGGCGGCGCTGCTGGTGTCGCGCCGGCCGACGGGAGTTGAACGATGAGCCAGTTGATGAAACGGCAGATCATCCTCGGCGTGGCGGCGATGGTGCTGCTCGCCGTGTCCCTGGGCTCGGCGTGGATGCTCACGGCTCGGCGCTCGTCGCCCGAGCCGCGGGGGGAGCTGATCCCGGCGGGTCAGTCGGGCGAGGTGTCGTACCTGATCTCCTCGGAGTCGGCTGGCGGCTCGGACATCGCGGTGGACGACGCCGTGCTGCTGCCGAACTTCCTGCTGACCGATCAGCACGGCCAACCCTTCGGTCTGGCGGACCTGCGCGGCGAGGTGTGGGTCGGCGACTTCATCTTCACCCGCTGCCGGAGCATCTGCCCGATCATGACCGGGCGGATGGCCCAGCTCCAGAAGGACATCGCCGCCATGCCCGGCCGCGAGCGGGTGAAGTTCGTCAGCATCAGCGTCGATCCAGAATTCGACACGCCCAAGGTCTTGAGCGAATACGCCAAGAAGTTCGGTGCGGACGAGTCACGCTGGACCTTCCTCACCGGCACGCGCCAGCAGGTCTGGGAGCTCTGCGAGAACGGCTTCCAGCTCGGCGTGGGCGTCAACCGCGACGATCCCGACATGCCGATCTACCACAGCGGCAAGTTCG
>JADZCW010000104.1 GCA_020851395.1 Phycisphaeraceae bacterium | reverse complement strand
GGTAGACGTCGAGGTTGGGCCAATGCGATTCGGGGAGTTGGGCCTGGGTCAGGGCGTCGCGGGCGGCGCGTTCGGCCAGTTCGACGGCGGGATCGCCGCCGGCGTGCTGGGCGTAGGCGGCGCAGCCGACGGCGCGGACGAGGTCGACCGGGGCGATGTCGGCCGGGAGGCTGGCGGCGCGGTCGGCGATGGTCCTGCCGACGAGCAGGGCCCTGAAGGTCTGCCAGGCGGAGGGGGCCCGGGAGGTGGCCAGGCCGTGGCCGCGGAGGATGACGTGGCGCGTTTTCATGAGCGAGGAGGGCGAAGCAGGGCATTGTACCGCGGGGGGGGAATAGCGGCTGGAAAACGGTTTAAGTGCTGGTGATCGCTGGACAGCGGGGCGGGTTGGCTGGACACTGGCGGGAGCCCCCGTGTGGGGGAGCTTGGGGATTGTCGCGGGATCGTTGCGGGATCGTCGCTTGCCGGTCGCACCGGCTGGGAAGATCGTCTTGAAGCACCTGGTCCACCGATTCGACAGCGCGGCGGGGCTCGAGCTCTTTTCCGGGCCGGAGCTGGTGGTCAAGGGCGCGCTCGAGACGCCCGGGGGGGTGGAGCTGATCACGGGGTATCCGCGCGGGCCGATCGGGGGGCTGTTCGAGACGGTGGACCGTTTGCGATCGCTGCTGGCTGAGCAGGGGGTGGCGACGGAGAGGGCGGGGAATGAGGCGCTGGCGTCGGCGATCGCGGCGGGGGCGAGGCAGGCGGGTGGGCGCGTGCTCTTGGCTTTGGGCGGGACGGGGTTGCAGCGCGGCGGGGAGGCGCTGAGTCTGGCGGTGCGTCAGCCGCAGCGGCACGGCGGGCTGGTGGTGGTCATCGGGCAGGATCAGAACGAATCGCATGGCGGCGGGGCGGCGGACTCGGCGGTGATCGCGAGGCAACTCGGTGTGTCACTGCTCGAGCCGTCGTGCGCGCAGGAGATCAAGGACTGGGTGGAGCTGGCGTTTGCGCTGTGCACGGCGGGGCAGGGGGTGGTGGCGATGCGGCTGCGGCCTTGGTTGCTGCTGGGGGGGGCGACGGTGCAGTGCCGGCCGAACCAGCGGTCGGCGGGGGTGCGAGGGGCGGCGTCGGGTCAACCCTCTTCACTTCCGGGGGCGGGGGCGGGGGGGTCGCCGTGGCTGCCGGGGCAGGGCAGAACAGAGATGTCGCCGGGGGGTGAGTGGGACTGGCCGTCGCGTCAGGCGGCGATCAAGGCGGCGGCGCGGGAGCTGGGGCTTAACCGGGTGCTCAACCCGACGCGCAAGGACGAGATCGCGCCGCTGGGGCTGATCGCGGTGGGGGCGGCGTACGCGTGCCTGAGCGACACGCTGGGGGAGGTGGGGCTGCGGGGGCGGATCCCGATCCTGCGTTTGGGGATGGTTGAGCCGTTGGACGAGCGATTGGTGGTGGAGTTCGCGCGGCGGTGCCGGCGGATGCTGGTGGTGGGGCAGGTGACGGCGGACATCGAGAGCCAGATTCTGCGGGCGGTTGAGCCGTTGCGGGTGGCGGGGGAATTGGAATTGCACGTGGGGGGGCTCGACGAGGCGTGGTCGCAGGGGCGGCCGACGATGGGGCAGGAGATCGGGCCGTCGCAAACGCCCTCGTCGACGACGGCGGCGGGGCGGACGCATCCTTCGGAGCTGATCGCGCAGCTGGCGCCGGTGATTCGCGATCACCCGCAGCTGCCGTTGGACCTGATCGCGGGACGGCTCGAGGCGATGCTGCGGCGGATCGAGGAGACGTCGCAGCTGGCGGTGTCGGTGCCGCAGCGGACGCCGACGTTCTGTGCCGGGTGCCCGCAGCGGGACGTGGCGTCGGTGCTGCTGGAATTACGCGCGAGTCTGACGGACGCCAAGCACATGCTCGACCGGCATCGGCGTAGGCCGGTGTCGCTGGCGGTGCAGGGGGACGTGGGGTGCGCGACGCTGCTGGGGCAGGAGCCGTTCGTGCCGCTGACGGTGGGTTATCCGGGGATGGGGCTTGGCGGGGCGGCGGCGGCGGGGTCGGGGAAGGTGGGCGAGACGCGGCAGGTGGTGTTCCTGGGGGCGGCGACGTTCTACCACTCGGGGCAGCTGGCGCTGCGGCAGGCGCTCGAGGCGCGGAGTCATGTGACGTTCGTGCTGGTGGACAACCAGTCGTCGGGCTTTCCGGGGCGGGTCGTGCCGCCGCTGCCGAGCGGGCCGTCGTTCGCGGAGGTGGCCAGGGACATTGAGCGGATGGCGTGGTCGATCCGGTCGGCGGACCGTCGAGGCAGGTCGGCGCAGGTGGTGAGGATCAGCCCGGCGGATCGGCCGCGGCTGCGGGCGCTCCTGGAGCAGACGATCCTCAGCGACGGGGTGCACGTGGTCATCGCGGACAAGGCTTGCGCGCTGGCTGAGCGGATGACGCCGGAACGAGCGGAGGAACCGTCCGCGGAAGTATCCGCGGAATTACACGACGAGCCGGTGCGGTGGATCATGACGCACCCGGACGTCTGCGAGCACTGCCTCGAGTGCGTGCGGCAGACGGGCTGTCCGGGGCTGACGATCGTGCCGAGCGATTACGGGCCGAAGATCCAGACGGACCCGTCGATCTGCACGTCGGACGGGGCGTGTGTGCGGATCGGGGCGTGCCCGGCGTTCGAGCAGGTGACGTTGACGCCGCGGCGTTTGAAGAAGGCAGGTTCGAGTGGTGCGACGACGGAGGCGGTCGCGCCGCCGCGGCCGTCGCTGCCCGAGCCCCGGCCGGTCCACGCGTCGCAGGAGGTGTGGCGGTGCCACGTGGCGGGCGTCGGGGGGATGGGGGTGGGGACGGCGGGGATGATCCTGGCTGAGGCGGGGCGGTCGATGGGCTACCGCGTGGTGTTTCTGCGCGATCACGGGCGGGCGTTCCAGACCGACAGCGCCTCGGCCCAGGTGGTGTTCACACACCAGGGCTCGGCGCCCCCGGAAGGGGAGGCGAGCCCTGGTGCGGCTCCGTCGGCGGGGGCGTACGCGCAGTTCACGACGCCGCTGATCCCGTTCGGGCAGGCGGACCTGCTGCTGGGGCTGGACCTGGTCGAGGCGGCGCGGGCGATGGACCCGGATGGGCCTTACCGGGCGGTCAGCCCGCAGCGGACGTACGCGACGGTCAACGCGGCGAGCGTGCCGACGACGCTGGGGATGCTCGGGCGCGACTCATGGCGGGCGGAGCAGATCGTCGGGGCGCTGCGGCGGTACACGCACAGCGCAGAGGGCGGGAGTGCCGCGTCGGCGGTGGCGGGGGTGGACGTGTCGGACCTGTGCCGGCGGGAGCTGGGGTCGACGCGGTGCGTCAACGTGGTGCTGCTGGGCATGGCGTTCCAGATGGGGTACCTGCCGATGACGGGTGCGGCGCTGGAGCTGGGGGTGCGGCGGTGTCTGCCGCGGGAGGCGGAGGCGAACCTGCGGGCGCTGGACCTGGGGCGGCGGTGGGTGCTGGGGATGACGGGGGGCACGACGTCGCGGGCCGGGGGATTGACGAGCTGGCGGAACGAGTCGGCCGAGCATGTGCTGCGGCGGAAGATGGTGCTGCTGCGGGCGCGGTATCGCTTCCGGGGGGGGCGGCGGGTGGCGAGGCGGTTCGCGCTGATGATCAAGCGCGTCGAGCACACGGCGCGTCAGTCGCTGGTGGACGACGCGCTGCTGCGCGACGTGACGGCGCGGGCGTACGACTGCCTGCTGTGGGGCGGGATGCGGTACGCGCAGCGGTACGTGGACCACGTGGTGGCGGTGCTGGAGAAGGACCTGCCGCAGCGGGAGTTGGCGTTGACGCGGGCGGTGGCTTGGAACCTGGCGCGGGTGATGCTGATCAAGGACGAGATCTTCGTCGCGGCGTTGTCGTCGGACCCGCACCATCGTCGGCAGCAGCGGCGGCAGCTGGGGCTGAGCCCGCACGGCAGGCGGGGTGAGCCGAAGCTGCGGGTGCGGCACGTGCATCACCCGCAGCTGCGGTGGCGGGGGCATGTGTACCGGCTGCCGCTGGTGCGGACGCGGCCGTGGCACCTGCGGGTGCTGGCGTGGATGAGGCCGCTGCGGGGTTTGCTGCTGGCGCGGCCGACCGAGACGCAGTTCCGGGACTGGTACGAGTCGCTGTTGCCGAAGATCAGCCTGGAGGGGGCGGGGGATTACGAGCGGTGGCTGACGGTGCTGAGCGTGCCGGCGTCGGTGACGGGGTTCCGGGCGGTGCGGGACGGCAAGATCCTCGCGGCGCGGCGGCGTGCGGAGGAGTCGCTGGCTGAGCGGGCGGCGGCGGTGAAGGCCGAGGCGGGCGGGAAGGTCGGGTCGGCGGTCGGCCCCGCCTGATGGATCGTCAGGACACCGGCGATTCCTTTCTTCATGCTCTCGAACCCCATCCGGGGTGATGATCGCAGGGCGTTTGGTGCGTTAGGCCGGGCGGGGCGGTGAATCTGACTTTTTAGGATGGTAAATTCGCAGCATCTATTGCGTCAGATGGGCGGTGTGATTCTGATGAGGTGGGGCATGGCGGTGGGCGTGGCCGCGATGCCGCGAATCGAGGGGCATTTCTTACCGTTCATTCACCCCACTTCCTTGAGCACCTCCACGCCCGGGAGAGAAGGCATGTTCACCAGAGTCAGCAAGGGTATCGGTGCGTTGAGGCCCCGGGGTCGACCGGCGCGGGGGTGGGTTCGGGCGGGGTGGGTGCTTGCGGTCGCGGCGATGGTCGCCGGCGGTGTCCATGCGGCGACGATCACCAAGGGGACGCTCTCGGCGTCGAAGGGCACGAGCATCCTCGACAGCGACCTGGCCAAGTGGATCGACGACTACATCCCCGGCGGATCGCAGCGGTTGATCGTGATGACGCAGTGCTACGGGGGCGACACGGCCAAGGCGTTCGCGGGCAAGGCGAACACGGCGGTGGCCTCGGCGACGAGCGCGGGCGAGAAGGCCACCTACGGGGGGTACGACAAGTCCGCGGCCGACGCGCTCAAGCCCGGGGCGGGCACGACGGCCAGCGACGTGCACACGGCCGGGACGGGCGGGAAGGCGGCGGGCGAGACGCCGTCGACCAACGGCGGATTGGGCTTGGGCGACTTCAAGCTCGACCCGACCGACGCGAACTCGAGCCGGCACGTGCTGATCTACGCGGGCAAGCCCGACGGCGGCGGGGGCACGAGCGACACGGCCCAGCGGGACAAGATCAAGAGCAACTTCGCCGGTCAGACCAACACGACGGTGACGTCGGCGGGCGGCGCCGGCGGGGGCGGGTGGGACCAGGAGGGATCGGCCGCGGGGCTCAAGAAGGCGCTCAAGGAGATCGGCGACGCGATCAACGCCTCGCCGGACCCGAGCAAGGAGCAGTTCATTCTCTTCATCACCGACCACGGCGACACACACCAGGTGGACGTGCCGCTGGTCCCGGTGGTCACGCCCGGGGGGACGGCCCTGGTGCAGAACTTCCAGACGTTCCAGACCACGGCGACGTTCGGGGCGGCGGACTTCACCGAGGACCCGAACAACGTGCCGGGCTTCAGCGTGTTTCTGGACCTGTACGCCATGGGTCTGGAGCGCCCGATCGTCGACGGATCGCTCTTTGCCCCGGGAGACTGGGAGCTGGTCCTGACGCCCAACGGCGGTTCGCCGACGTTGCTCAACAGCTTCTTCGACGTGTTCACCGAGCTGAGCATTGATGATTCGGGGATCGTCGGTGACGAGGAGGGTGAGGGCGTGCAGTTGTTCTTCCCGATGAGCGAGCCGCTGATGATCAGCAGCTTCTTCGACGTGTTCACGGAGATCCAGATCGTCAACCACACGTCTGAGGACTGGACGATCGGGTACGTGAGCCAGGACTCGGGGGACATGGCCAAGATCGTGCCCGAACCTACGGGCGTGTGGCTGCTGGGGACGGCGATCGTGTGGTTGGGTTCGGCGAGGAGGATTCGGCGGGTGTGAGCGTGGGCGATACGTGCAGGGCGGCCTGACGACCGGCCATGGATCGGCCGGTCGTTTTCTTTAGGCCGGAGGAGATCGGCGGATCAGAGCCGTTGATAGCGTGAGATCAGGTCAATGATCTTGGGTTGCTGGGGGTGGTAGCGGAGGCTCTTGCGCCAGGCCTCGAGGGCGTCGCGGTGGAGGGTCTTGTCGATGCGGTTGCCCTGGATGTAGAGGGTCATCAGGCAGGCGCCCAGGCCGTTGAGGGCGGCGGTGTCCTTTTCGTTGATGCTCAGGGAGGCCTGGTAGCTCGAGAGGGCCTCGTCGAAGTGTCGGAGCTTGAACTGGGCGAAGGCGAGGCGTTCGTAGGCGGTGCCCGAGGGCTTGTTCTGCAGGGTGAAGTTGCGGAGGGTCTCGATGGCGCGGTCGTAGTGGCCCAGGCGGATGTGGGCGTCGGCCAGGCCGAGGATGATCGGCTCCTGGGGGCTTCCGAGTTCGACGGCCTGGCGGTAGGCCTCGATGGCCTTGTCGAACTGGGAAGTGAGGCTGTAGGCGGCGGCGAGGTTGGACCAGCCGGCCTGGTTGGAGGGCTCGAGCTCGGTGGCCTTCTTGGCGTAGGGGATGGCCTCGGCGGCGCGGCCGAGCTGGAGGTAGGCGCCGGCGAGGT
>JADZCW010000103.1 GCA_020851395.1 Phycisphaeraceae bacterium | reverse complement strand
GCCTGCAACGCCGCCCTGACCAAGGCCCGCGAGATGATGCAGGAAGAACTCCGCGAGATGACTGGCGGGATGAACCTCCCCGGTATGCCGGACATGGGTCAGTTCCTCGGTCAATAAGGGCCGTGTGATGGCGGGGCTGTTAACGATCGAACAACTGTCCGTCGGCGCGGGAAGCGTGGAGCTCCTGCGCGGTTTAGACGTGTCACTCGAGCCCGGCGAGCAATTGACCGTGACGGGCCCCTCGGGCCTGGGCAAGACGACACTCCTGCGAACCATCGCCGGCCTGACCGACCCGCTGTCGGGCCGCGTCCTCCTGCGCGGCCGATCCGGCGACGAAGTCGGCTGGCCGACGTTCCGCCGACAGATCGTCCTGATGCAGCAGAAACCGACACTCACCGGGGGAACCGTGCGGGAGAACCTCCATCGTCCCTTCGCCTACCGCTGCGCCAACGGCTGCGGATACGACGAAGCGAAGGCCGTGAAATGCCTCGACGCCGTGGGAATCGAACCCGACAGACTCGACCAACCCGCCTCTGAACTGTCTGTCGGCCAGCAGCAGCGTGTCTGCCTGGTGCGATCCCTGCTGGTTGAGCCATTGGTGCTGCTCCTCGATGAACCGACCAGCGCCCTCGACGCCGACGCGGTCGAGGCGACTCAACGCCTGATCAACGGTGAATGTCAACGCCGCGGCCTGGCGGTCATGGTCGTCACCCACCACGCCAGCCACGCGACGAAGCGCCTCGACCTGACCTCCTACAAGCCCTAACCCCATGTCCGACCCCACGACCATCCCGCTGACGTACCTCGACCTGACCCTGGCGGCCGGCCTGGTCCTGATCGCCGGGGCCGTGAGCGTCTCACTGCGACTGGGTTTGGAAAAGCGGCTCGCCATCGCCTCCGTGCGGACGGTCGTGCAACTGCTCCTGATCGGCTACGTCCTCAAGTACGTCTTCCAGTTCGAGCAGCCCTGGGCCATCGCGGCCGTGGTGGCGGTGATGTTCGCCGCCGCCAGCCGGGCCACGATCGACCGCTCGACGCGCCGCCTGCGTGGCGCGACGTGGCTGAGCCTCCTGACCTTGGTCCTCTGCGGCCTGATCACGACATGGCTGGTCACGGGCGTGATCATCGGCTCGCACCCCTGGTACGCCCCGCGCTACATGATCCCGCTGCTGGGCATGATCCTGGGCAATTCGCTGACGGGCGTTGCCCTGTGCATGGACAACCTGCTCGAGGTTTTCAGCCAGCGCCGCGAGCGATTGGAGATGGAGCTCGCCCTGGGCGCGACGCGCTGGGAGGCCGCCCGGGGACCCGTCGCCGAGGCCGTCCGCAAGGGGATGATCCCGATCATCAACTCGATGATGGTGGTGGGGCTGGTCTCGCTGCCGGGGATGATGACCGGCCAGATCCTCGCCGGCGCCGATCCCTTGCAGGCCGTCAAGTATCAGATCGTGGTGATGTTCATGATCGGCGCCGCCAGCGCCGCCGGCTGCATGCTGATCTCGCTGTTGGTCTTCTGGCGGGTCTTCAACCGACGGCATCAGCTGCGAGCGGGCGTGATCCAGACGCGTGGCAAGGGCTGACGCCCCCCGCGCTCTTCGGCGACGACTCGGCAAAGATCGCCCTCGCCTGCGCGCTGAGCACATCCCAATCAAAACGTTCCCGCGCCCACACTCGACCTTGGTAGCCCATCTTGAGGCGACGAGCCGGATCGCGCATCAAACCCTGCACGGCATCCGCGAGCACGGGGACGTTGTCAGCGTCCACGAGCAGTCCCGTCTGATCGGCCTGCATCGCCTCCCCTGTGCCGCCCGTGATGCCGGCGATCACCGGCTTGCCGCACGCCTGGGCCTCGAGCAGCACCATGCCGAATCCCTCGAAGTCGCCCGCCACGGTGCGATTGGGCAGCACAAACACGTCGCACTGCTGGTAGCAGCGCAGCAGCTCATCCTCACCCAATCGTCCCATGAACAGCACGCGGTTCCGCAGGCCAAGCTCCCTGGCCATCGATTCCAGCCGCGAACGTTCCGGCCCGTCGCCCGCGATGGCGTAGCACGTGGCCGTGTCGCCGCGCTTAGCCAGCTCCGCCAACGCCTCGATCATCCGGTCATGCCCCTTGCGGGTCTGGAGCCGTCCGACGGTCAACAGCACCGGCCGATCGCCCCAGCCGACGCTCTTGCGCCACGCAGAGTCCGCCGCCGTCGGCCTGAATCGTTCAGCATCCACGCCCGGATGCAGCACGTGCAGGCGATCGTTCTTAACCAGCCAATCCCGCTGCAGCAGCCCCGCCGTGTGACGGCTGTTGGCGATGATGCATTGTGCCGATCCGAACACCCGCCTGGCCAGGAACGAAAGCTCCCGGCTTGACGCCATGGTGTTGAGCTCTTCGCCGTGCACGTAGCAGACGTAAGGCGATCGGTACAGGCTATGGACTGTCCACGTCAGCAGTCCCTCGGGCAGGCATCGCCCCGCATGGATTGCCGGCCGGCCAAGCTGTCTCCAGCGACGCAGGACCACCCGCAGCGCCCGCCAGTAAGGCCCGCCCGATCGCGGATCGAGCACGCCCCACGAGGGGAACGTCAGCTCCATCCGTTCGACCGGCAGGTCCGTCGGCCCCGTCTCCCCCGGAATCTCCCCCGCCAGCACATAGGACGAGTAGTCCGGCATACGCCGATAGAGCTCATACAGCCACCGTCCGCTGCCGCCGACGCGCGGAGGAAAAGTCTCCGTGATGACCAGGGCGTCTGTCATGCTGTTTT
>JADZCW010000102.1 GCA_020851395.1 Phycisphaeraceae bacterium | reverse complement strand
TAGTCGGAGTAGAGGTAGCCGTTGTTCCACCAGAACGATCGTGAGCCGTTGGCGATCCCGCTGTAGAGGTTGAGGAACCCCACGTTGTGCGCCGCGGCCACCTGGGCCTGCCACTCGATGAGGTAGGGCAGGTGGCCGCTGCCGGAGTTGTAGGGGGTGACGACCAGGATCTCGGTCGACGGCGCCGCCAGCGAGATCCGATCCAGCAGGTCGCTGTAGAGCCGCAGGTAATCCGACGAGGGGATGCCGCCGTCATTCTGCCCGATGGCCAGGACAACCAGGTCCGGGGCGAGCAGCGACATCTCCTGGTCGAAGGACACGTCGCGCTGCAGGTAGGACACCAGCCGGTAGCCCGAGTTCGACGCGCGATCGACGCGCACGCCGGGGTTCGAGGTCTTGTTCTGGGCCCCGAGGATGGTGACCATCTCGTTCTCGGTGGCCTGGATCTGGATGAACTTGGGGTCCGTGCCGAAGTCGTGCGACCAGACGCCCACGCCGGGCGTGTTGCTGCGGCTGTCGATCGTCGTCAGGACCTGCCCCGTCGAGCCGAGGATGTTGAACGACCCGGCCCGGCCGTCGGTGCGGTAGTAGAGCTCCGCCTGCGGGTTGTTGAAGATGAACCAGGCCGTCGACCCCGCCTGGGCGGTGGCGCCCCACAGGCCGTCGATGGCGAACTGGCCGCTGTGGTCCTGGTTCGGACCGCTGAAGACCCACGAGCCGGTGTGCCCCGTCACGCCCGAGAGCGTGCTGAAGGACTGATAGCCCGCGCCGGCATTGCCGTATCGCGTCTGCATCTTGCCGCGGAAATAAGGCACCCAGCTCGACCAGCCCAGGCCGTCGAACGCCAGCGAGTCGCCAAGCACGACGATGTCCGCCTGCCCGCCCGCGGTGATCTTGGCCTTGGTGTCGGCGAAGGTGGCCTTGAGGTTCATCTGGATCGGCGCCGCGTGACAAACGCCCGCCCACGCCAGCGCCGCCGCGGCCAGGCCAATAACGCCAAACTGCCTGGTCGTGGACATACCCAAGCTCGCCAATCAGCCGCCCCCGTCACGGGTGTGTTGCCCCAATTATAGATCACACCGGAAAAATCCCGCGTCAACATGAAAAAAAAGATAGTCATCCCTCCTCCCGCGCGGTAATCTTGCTTGTAGCCCTCCCCATGCCGGGGCCTCGCCCCGGCGATTCGCAGCCAATTCCCCCCGTCAGGAGCCCCCCATGGCGACCCTGCCGTCCCCACGTCAGCCCCTGTGGTGCCTGCCAGCCTTGTTCGTCCTTTTGACGGCTGCCGCCGCCCAGGCCGCCCCGCACATCACCCTCGGTCCGGCCGACCTGCTCGCCCTGGACCAGCCGCGCGTGACCTTCGGCCTGTTCAACCCCGGAACCAACACCCTGATCGGCCCGCAGCTCTACAACACCGCCCTGCTCGACACCGGCGCCAACGGCATCCTCCTGGCCAACCTAGCCTACATCGACGACGAGAACTACCAGCAGGCCCGCCGGGCCGACAACACCCCCGTCTACTACAACGAGACCGGCATCGCCGGCGACCAGTGGCTCGAGGTCTACGTCCCCTACGACCTGGTCTACTCCGGCGGCTTCGGCGGCGGGGCCGAGACGCGCATCTCCAGCGTCCGCGCCTTCGGCGCCCGGACGCTGAACATCGGCTCCTTCGCCGCCGTCGTCGGCATGCCCGCCATGGTGGGGCGCGTGGTCAATCTCAACCTCCAGCCCATGGCCGACCTGGACTTCATCGGCGTCACCTTCAGCGCGGCGCGGCCCTCGCCGACCAGCTCCAGCTACCACGTCAATCTCTCCATGCTCGCGCCCGAGTTCACAGGCGTCCTGCAGCCCGGCGACCCGACCCCCACCTACTCCGCCCTGCCCATGATCGACGGCGTCAAGACCGCCAAGGGCAATAAACGCTTCGCCGGCCCCATGCTCCTGGACACCGGGGCCCAGACCGTCATCATCTCCACCGCCACCGCCGAGGCCCTGGGCATCGACTATGAGCACACCACCGACGAGGGCGGGGATGTCGTCGACGAGCTCGAGGTCGGCGGCGTCGGCGGCTCGACGCTGATCCCCCTGGTCAACGTCGAGAAGCTGACCATCCCCACCACCGAGGGCGTCGACCTGGTCTGGACGGACATTGTCGCCGGCGTGGTGGACATCCCCGGCATCGGCGGCGTCGTGGGCATGAACATGCTGACCAGCGGATACGCCGGCGAGATCCTCGGCGGAGGCAGCACCACGCCCTACATCAACAAGGTCATCCTCGACTTCACCAATGCCAGCCGGGGCGTCATGCGCCTGGACCTCAACCCCGCCGTCAACCACGTCACGGCCGACCCGACCATCCCCGGCGACTTCAACGGCGACGGCCTGGCCAACGTCCAGGACATCAACCCCTTCGTCCTGGCCCTGGGCAACCTCGACGGCTACTACGCCCAGTTCCCCGACATGGACCTGAGCCTGGCCGATCCCAACGGAGACGGCCGCATCGACGTGCAGGACATCAACGCCTTCGTCAACCTGCTGGCGCAGCAGGGCATCATGCTCGACACGGCGATCATCCCCGAACCATCGGGCATGAGCCTGCTGCTCAGCGGCACGCTCTGGATGCTGCTGCACCGGCCGTGACGCGGCCGGCACGATCAATGCGCACCGCTTCAAATACGGCAATTTCTTTTTGAATCGAGCGGGCGGTTCTGTCCGATGATTCCCCTGGTTTGTCACATCCCCAGTGAACACCGTTCTTTCTGGAGACATGGATGTCACCGATCGCACGGACACCGATCATGCCGTCCCGCCGTTTGAAGCTTCTGGCGCCCGTGGCCTGGGCGGCACTGCTGGCCCTGCCGGCGGGACCGGCCCACGCCGAACTGCGGAAGGCGACGCTCCTCCCGCCATCGCGCAACACCTACCTCTGGGTCGGTGGCGACGGCGACTGGAACGACCCGGCCCACTGGCAGACCTCCGCCACCGGTCCACAGGTCACACCGGTGCCGCTGGACCTTGACACCGTCCGCATCCTGGCGGACGACGACGTCGACCGCACGATCAGCTTCCCGGGACCGGGAGGGCTGCCGGCGGACAACCACGCCGGCCTGACGTTCCTTCAGGAAATCTCCAACGCCGGGTCGGGGCTGATCACGCTCAAGATCACCGACGGGTCCATCGGCCCGGCGGTGGGAAAGTCCATCTGGTTCAACGTCGGGCAGACCGGCCAAGGGCGGATCGTCCAGACCGCCGGCCTGGTCGAAAGCGCCATCACGCTCGGCAACGTCGTTCGGCCCTGGTCGACGGGGCGATACGAGCTTCTCGGCGGCGAGTTGCACGGCGGCGTCGACGTTCATACCTCCGCCAGCGGCATGCTCGTCGACGGCGGCTTGCACGAGGGGTCGTTCATCGAGGTCGCCAGCGCGGGGAGCTACGAACTGCACAGCGGCCGGAGCGTCATCGGCTGGCTCGGCATGGACAACGGCCGTTACCGCCAGACTGGCGGGCAGGCGTCGATCGACAGCCTCTGGCTCGGTAATGGCAGCCTCTTCCAGTGGTCGGGCGGCGACCTGGGCCTCGGCAGCGTCACGATCGACCAGTACCCCAACATCCCGCCCAGCCGGATGGTCTTTCCGTCGCCGGGCCAGACCGTGACGCTCCGCGTCGACGGCATCGCCGACTTCGGTCCGGGCGATCAACTGGTCAATGCCGAACGGGTCAGACTCAACCTCGGCCCAGAATCCCTGCTGCTGGTCCGCCCCGGCGGCAACCTGCTGACGCGATTCGCCTCGGTTGAATCGGTGGGGTTCGTCCATGCCACCGGCCAGACGTTGACCATCCCCGCCGGCCGGACCGTCCGCGGTGTCGGCAACATCCCCGACCATGTCGAGGTCCGGGGGCGGTTGCTCAATTCCGTGAGCGATGACGAGGATAGTCTGTTGACCGTCACCGGCCTGACGCTCCACGACGGCGCCGAGGCTCGCGGTGTGATGGTCCTCGCCGCCGGGCCGACGCCCACCGTGATCCACGGCGGGACCCTTGTCGGATCGATCTTCACGTCACCCGAACAGCCGACCACGATCATCCAGCACGATGGCAGCGCACGGCTGCAGACCCTGTCGGTGTGGGGGGGCACGACGGCGGACGGCGTCCCGGTGAGCAGCTATGAGCTGCGCGGCGGAGCGATGGACGTCGGCTCTTTCTACCTCTACGGCGGCCGCTTCACCGTCGCGAACCGCGCCGCATCCATCCACATCCATGACCTCTGGCGGATCACCCCCGGCAGCCAGTACATCGCCGCCCCCGGCACGACGATCACCCTCGACGCCTGCACGGTCGACGTGCTGGCGACCGACAGCCGCGACGTGGCGGGCCTGGCACAAACGACGCTGGTGTTCAGCCACCGTGAGAGATGGGCCAGCGCGCTCGAGCCGATGGGACGGGATCTTGGCCCAAGCCTCGCGGCATTCCGCGACAATTTCACCCTCGGCGGCCTGGTCCTGGTCAACGACGGCACGGGCACCGAGCTCACCGTCGGCTACCGCTACGACAACCGCTCCGGCGTCGACGGCCCCGAGGCCCTGTACGTCAAGAACCTCGTGCTCGATGCCGGCACGACACTGGTGCTCGACGGCGTGAACGTCTACTACCAGCGTCTGACCGACCTCGGCGGCACGCTCGAGATCGTCGGAAGCGGCGGGCTTGTCCCCGTCGGCCGGCTGGCCGGCGACTTCAGCGGCGACGGCAGGGTCGACGCCCAGGACATCAACCCTTTCATTCTCGCTCTGGCCAATGCCGACGCCTACGCCACGGCCTATCCCTGGCTCGATCTCTTGTCGGCCGACCTCAACGGGGACGGGCGGATCGACCTGCGCGACGTCAGCCCCTTCGTCGCCGCGCTGAGCGACCAGGGCATCACCGTTGATCCGCAGATGATTCCCGAGCCATCGACGTTGGCGCTGCTGGTCATCGGCATGGCCGTGGCACGTCGCCGCCGGGCCTAGTGGCTTACTTCCACTTCACCGCCACGCCGCCGTCAAGCCCGTCGGCCACGATCTGGCGCAACATCGCGTGGGCCGGCGCGCCGTCGTGCTCGTAGAGATACTCGGCCATGTCCAGCTCGATCACGCGCCTAGGCTCGGTCCAGGTGGGCGCGGCCTTCTTGAGCTCAGCGGCCAGCTCCACGAAGCGGCGCCCCCAGTGCTTGAGGCGCGTCGTGTCGCCCGTCCACAGGCCTGAGCCGGCGGAGATGTCGGCCTTGGGATCGGGGCTGTCGGCGTAGGGCCAGTTCAGCCAGCCGGCCGCACCGCAGCGCCGCGTGACCTCCATCAGCGCGTCGCACCACATCGTCTGGTGCTCCTCGGGCT
>JADZCW010000101.1 GCA_020851395.1 Phycisphaeraceae bacterium | reverse complement strand
GAGGTTCTTGTGGCTCTCGCCGGCCTCGACGCTCGACAAGATCACGCCGTACCCGGCATCCTTGAGCGACTGGCCCGCCGTCGGCCCGAAGCGAGCCTCGACGGCGGAATCAGCGAAGACCGCGCAGTGGTGATGCGGCGCAACGGTTTTGACCAGCGGCCCGAGCTTGCCCAGCAGGCCCGGCTCGACGTGGATCTGATAGCGATGGTACGGCAGGGTCAGGTCAACGGTCGGCATCGTTGGGATCCGTAGAAGAGCCTGGTTCCTTCGTGGTTGAGCCTTGTTCTTGCCGGCGGCGCTCGAGCTCCGCCAGCGCCGCCGCGGGTTCGGCCGGCAGACCGTGATCATACCCCGTCAGCGTGGAGGCATCCGGTGGCGGCGGGGTCCGTTTAGAGCCTCGCGCCCACGATCCCGCGTAACGCCGCAGGGCCAACACGCCCACGATCAGCACCGCCAGCGCCGGCAGCGCCAGCCACGACCCTCCGCGCGACTTCGGTTCAACTGGCACATTCATCGACGCCGCCGGGGCGACGAATGCCAGGTAATCCCGCGTCCGCCCCTCAAGGTCCGGCGTGCTCCAGATCTTGTAGAACCATCCGGCGAACGACACCCGCCGGCCCGGCCACAGGTCGCCCCAGGCCGTGTCGCCCGCGACGTAGACGATCACCGGCACGTCTTCGCCAACGGACATCAGCACCCACTGCGTGAGCTTGCCATCCCACGGCCCGGGCTGAGCCATCTCACCCACCGGCCGGGGCATGGCCGCCAGACGCCCGCTGATCCGGCAGAGCTCACCGCGATGGTTCCCCGGATTCGCCATCAACGCCGCGACGTCCGCCTCGGGTGGAGCCTCGACGGCGGGTGCCGCCACCGCCCGTCGCAGCAGTGGGTAGATCGCCGCCTCATCCAGCCGGGCCGAGCGGTCCACCGCCGAGCCAAGTTGCTCGGCCTCAGAAGGTTCCAGACCGGCCGGTTGGGCGGGAGAGCCCACCGCCAGGACCAGCATCACCACAGTGAAAAAAGCCCGCCGAGCCATGCAGGGATTGTACGCGCCTGGCCTGCTATGATGCCCCTTTGCACCGGCCCAACGGCAGGACCGACCCATGACCCAAGCCCCTCCAACCGCCACCGCCCCGCAGCCCCTGGACGATCTGGCCGCTCAGGTGGCCGGCAACGAGGTCGTGCCCGTCCTGGACTTCGGCTCGCAATACGTCCAGCTCATCGCCCGCCGCGTCCGCGAGTGCGGCGTGTTCAGCGTCCTGGTCCGCCACGACATCCCCGTGGATGAACTGGCTGCGATGAAGCCCAAAGGCATCATCCTCTCCGGCGGCCCCGCCAGCGTGTATGAACAGGGCGCCCCGCGCTGTGATCCGCGCCTCTTCGAGCTCGGCGTGCCCGTGCTGGGCATCTGCTACGGCATGCAGATCGGCTGCGAACTCCTGGGCGCCAAGGTCAAGAACGCTCACGCCCGCGAGTACGGCGGCACGTCCCTCCGCATCACCCCCGGAAGCCAATCCCCCGGAAGTCTGCTCAGCAGCCTCCCCGAAAAGACCACCGTCTGGATGAGCCACGGCGATCAGGTCCAGGAACTCCCCCCCGCCTTCATCCCCCTGGCCGCCACGAACACCTGCCCCGTCGCCGCCGTCAAGCACAAAGACAAGCCTTTCTACGGCGTGCAGTTCCACCCCGAGGTCACCCACACGCCCCACGGCGTCGAGATCCTTCGCAACTTCCTCCTGAACATCTGCGCCTGCGAGGGCTCCTGGCAGATGGCCCACTTCCTCGAGACGCAGGTCCAGCAGATCCGCCAACGGGTCGGCAACTCCCGCGTGGTCTGCGGCCTCTCCGGGGGCGTGGATTCCTCCGTCGTCGCCGCCATGCTCGCCAAGGCCATCGGCAAGCAGCTGACCTGCATCTTCGTCGACAACGGCCTCCTGCGTAAGAACGAACGCGAACTCGTCGAGACGACCTTCCGAGGGCACTTCGACATCGACCTGCGCGTCATCGACGCCTCCAAGGAATTCCTCGGCGACCTGGCCGGCATCGACGACCCGCAGGAGAAGCGAAAGCGCATCGGCCACCGCTTCATCGAAGTCTTCAAGCACGCCAGCAGCGACATCCCCAACGCCCATTACCTCGCCCAGGGCACGCTCTACCCCGACGTGATCGAGTCCGGCCACGGGTATTCCGGCGCCGCGGCCAACATCAAGCTCCACCACAACGTCGGCGGTCTGCCCGCCGAACTGGGCTTCGAGCTCATCGAGCCCCTGCGCAGCCTGTTCAAGGATGAGGTCCGCAAACTAGGCCAGGTGCTGGGCCTGCCCGAGCAGCTCGTCTGGCGTCACCCTTTCCCCGGCCCGGGTCTGGCCGTGCGCGTCCTCGGCCCGATCACCCGCGAAAAGCTCGACCTGCTCCGCGACGCCGACGAGATCCTCCTTGAAGAGATCGTGGCCAACAGCCTCTACCGCAAAACCTCGCAGGTCTTCGCCGTGCTGCTGCCGGTCAAGGCTGTGGGCGTGATGGGCGACGGCCGGACGTACGAGAGCGTCATCGCCGTACGAGCCGTCGAGACCCAGGACTTCATGACCGCCGACTGGGCCCGCATCCCCTACGACGTGCTGGCGACGATCAGCAACCGCATCATCAACGAGGTCCGCGGCGTCAACCGAGTGGTCTACGACATCTCGAGCAAACCGCCGGCCACGATCGAGTGGGAATAATCCCCGGCCCCCGGAAGCTGAGTTGGTGGTTCTGATACTCAGTCCAGCCGGAGCCCCTTCGCCTCGAGCCATTGCTTGAAGTCGCCCATCTGCGTGTTGAACACGTCGTTGTCGTAGTCGCTCTCGAGCTTCTCGATCAGCTCCCGCAGCTCGGGACGCTCCTTGACGGCCTCGCTCAGGCGATGCTCGAGCTCGTCGCTGGCCGTGCGCATCTCCTCGAGGTCCAGCGACAGGCCCAGCACCTGCCCGAGCTTGCGGACCATTGACTCGATCGACCGCACGTTCCGCCCCTGGATGTAGGCCGGCACCTCGGCCACGAGGTTGGCCATCCGCATCCCGCGCTCCGGCGCCAGCCTGCACAGATACGTCGCGATGCTCGCCGGCCCCTCGTAGTCGATGAATCGCAGGCCGGTCTTTTCCAGCTCGGACTTGAACGTCGCGTCCGACACCGATGCGAACAGTCGCGGCTCGCGCGTGTGCGGCACCGCCCCGCCCACGCTCCCGACGAAATACAGCGCCTTGACCCCGAACCGCTGGCCCAGCGACAGCAGGCAGTCGGCGAACAGCGGCCAGCGCAGGTTCGGCTCTCGCCCCGCGAAGAGGATCAGGTGATGGGCCATGTCGTAATAGAACCGCCCCGTCGGCAGGTCCAGCTCGTCGATCAGTCCCTGCTCGACCCGCACGTGCGGGCGGAACAGCGACGCGACCTCCATCGAGCCCGGGAAGCTCCAGAGATAAAACTCGTCGCTCTCGAGCTCAGCCAGTTCCTCCGCCCCGAGCGCCTCGACCAGGTGCTCGACCGTGCCGGTCGAGGCCTCGCCCCCGTCCATCCAGCCGCTGAAGGCGATCACCATCCGCGCACTCTCGAGCGCCGGCGCAGCCAGTAGACGGACCTGCTTGGGCAGCATGGGGGACTCCGATGCGCAAGCGCCCGACGAACCGATGCGGCCCCGGTGCGCTTCGCTCCTGCCTTATAGACACCCGGCGAGGCGGTTTCAATGGTCAAAGCGCGATGGTGCAAAAGAAAAAGGACGGAGCCTCGTGCTCCGTCCTGATCGTAACTTGCGGGTTGACGGTCTCACCACGCCCAGGCCTCGGGGCCTTCCTTGCCGCCCGAGGGGCTTGGCCAGATCTCGTCGAGCTTCTTGAGCGTCTCGTCGCTGAGCTTGAGCTCCGCCGCGGGCAGCGACGCCTCGAGCTGCGTCAGCGTCCGCGGCCCGATGATCGGCGCCACCACGCCCGGCCGCGACAGCAGCCACGCCAGCGCCACGTGCGCCGGCTCGGCGTTGATGTCCGCGCAGAGCTTCTCGTACGCCTCGAGCTTGGGTCGATTCGCCTCGACCTGCTTCTGGATCCACTCATTCGACCGTCGGCCCTCGGTGAGCTTCTTGAGCACCCCGCCGAGCAGCCCGCCGCCGAGCGGGCTCCAGCAGATCATGCCCACGTTGTAATACCGGCAGGCCGGCAGCACCTCGGCCTCGACCGACCGCTGCACGAGGTTGTAGTGGCTCTGCTCGCTGACCAGCCCCACGAAGTTCCGCTTGGCCGCCTGCTCGGCGTACTGCGTGATGTGCCAGCCGGCGAAGTTGCTCGAGCCGATGTAGAGCACCTTGCCCTGCCGCACGAGGATCTCGAAGGTCTGCAGCGCCTCCTCCACCGGTGTGCCGCGCGAGACGTGGTGCATCTGGTACAGGTCGATGTAGTCGACCTTGAGCCGCCGCAGACTCGCGTCGACCTGTTCGCGGATGTGCCGGGCCGACAGGCCGCTCTTGTTCGGGGCCCACTTGGGGTCCATCGGGCAGAAGACCTTGGTGGCGATGATCACGCGCTCGCGTCGCACCCCGCCAAGCGCGAACCAGTTGCCGATGATCTCCTCCGTCAGGCCGTGGCGGATCTCCGAGCCGTAGCCGTTGGCCGTGTCGAAGAAATTGACCCCGGCCTCGAGCGCCTTGTCCATGATCTTGTGGGCCTCGCCCTCGGGCGTGGTCGGGCCGAAATTCATCGTTCCCAGGCAGAGCCGACTGACCTGAAGGCCCGCCTTGCCGAGCTTGACGTACTGCATCCGCTTCTCCTTCGAATGGATTGGAAAGGTCAACACCATAGCAGATGATCCGAGGGACCGCACCTCGGAAACCACGACAAACCCGCTGAAAGTGCGTCACGAGACCGCCATCAACGCCTCGAGCTTGCCGCCGCGCAGCTCCGCCGCGCGTCGGGCCTCTCGTCGCGGACGCGTTCGCTGAAATTCGGCCAGCCCCTTGCCCAGCAGGTTCAGGAACCGGCCGATGTCCTCTTCCGTCGTGCTGAGGTTCGGCCGCAGACGCACCGATGACCGGCCCGCCCCGAGCACCAGCAGCAGCTTCGACTCGAGGAGCAAGTCCACAAGCCTGTCCCGCGCCGCCGAGTCGTCGTGCGGCAGTACGGTAAAGCCCTGCATCAGCCCCCGGCCGCGCACGTTGAACAGGCAGTCCGGGTAGCGCTCCTCCAGCTCCAGCAGGCCCTTCCGCAGCAGCATCCCTTTGGCCGCGGCCGCGGCGATGAGTTTCTCACGCCTGGCGATCTTCCATTCCTGCACGAACCTCACCATGTCCACCAGCGGGCCGCCCCACGTCGAGTCGAGCACGCCCACGCTCTTGAGGCGATCGAGCATGTGCACCACGCCCACGCCCATCTTCTTGGCCACCGCCACCGCCTGCGGCGGCCGTGCGAGCTTGAGGTGATCGACGTAGTAGAGCTTGCCTGAACCGCCCATGCCTGTCTGCACCTCGTCGAAGCCCATGAAGACCTGGTGCTTCCGCCCGAGCACGGAAAGTTCGGTGAAGAACTCGTCCGTGGCGACATTGTGCCCGCCGGCCCCCTGGATCGGCTCAATGATCGCCGCGACGATCTCCGCCTCATGCTTGCGCAGGTGTCTGCGGACCTGCTCGAGCGAGCGCTCCGTCGTCATTTCGTTGTAGCGCCGCATCTCACCCTTGTCCGCCCCGCTGAAGCAGGCCGAGGGGAAATCCACCAGCAGACTCGACTGGAACAACGGGTGGAAGTCCTGCACCGTCACCCGGCTGGCCACGTTGGTGATCGACAGGGCGAAGACCGTCCGCCCGTGGAACGACCCCCGGAAGCAGATCAGCCGCCGCCGCTCGAGCCGGTCGGGCCGGCCGGCGATCTCGTTGTACTTGGCGATCAGGTACTTGAGCATGTTCTCGACCGCCTCGGCCCCGGAGTTGACCGCATAGACCTCGCGATGGCGCGACGCCTTCATCGCCGCCGGGGGCAGTCCGTAGGCCGTGCGGTAGAACTCGAAGCACTCGGGCGTGAGGAAGTCGGGATTGGGCGCCTTGTTGTTGGCCGCCTGGACGAGGCGCTTGACGTAAGCCTTCTCGTACAGCCCCGGGTGGTTGTGCCCGATGAACTTGCTGCCGTAGAACCCGGCGAAGTCCAGGATCTTCTGCCCCTCGACCGTCGCCAGGTACGCCCCGCGCGACCGGCCGACGTCGACCATGAAAGGCAGATTCTCCGTCAGGCACCAGTGATAGAACTGGCGATTGCGACGAGCGCTGAGTGTGTGACGTAGAGCGGGCATGCGGACATCTTACATTTCCGCCGCCGCCCGGCTCACCGATCACACGCCGATCATCGGACACAGCTCCGCCAGTGCACAGCTCTCGCACATCGGTTTGCGGGCGTTGCATACCGCCCGGCCGTGGGAGATAAGCAGGTGCGCCAAAAGCGTCCAGCTCTCGCGCGGGAAGAGCTTGATCAGGTCCTGTTCGACCTTCTTGGGGTCCGTCTGCTTGGTCAGTCCCATCCGCACGGCCAGCCGGCCCACGTGTGTGTCGACGACCACACCCTCGTTCTTGCCGAAGGCGTTGCCCAGCACCACATTGGCCGTCTTGCGCGCCACCCCCGGAAGTGAGAGCAGTTCCTCCATCGTCTGCGGGACCTTGCCGCCAAACTCCTCGACGATCTTCCCGCTCGCCCCCAGCAGCGACTTGGCCTTGTTGTGATAGAACCCCGTGCTGCGGATGATCCCCTCGAGTTCTTCCGGGGAAGCCTCGGCCATCTCGCTCGGGCCCGGATAGCGGGCGAACAGACCGGGTGTGACCATGTTCACCCGCGCGTCCGTGCACTGGGCCGAGAGGATCGTCGCCACCAGCAGCTCGAAGGCGTCGTGGTGCGTCAGGGCGCAACGGGCATCGGGGTACTGCTGCTCAAGGATGGCGTAGATCTTCCGCGCCCGCTCTGCCGGCGCTACGGAAGGAGCCTTGGCGCTCGGCCGCTTGGTGGGTTTCATCGCGGGCTTTTTCTTGACAGGGCTCATGGCCTGGCCCCCTCGGCCGGGTGCAGGGCGAACGCCGAGATCACCACCGCCGCCGCCAGGGCGAACATCGACGTCCCCACGATCCGTTCGTCGAGCTTGTGCCAGAAGTCGAACGTCGCCCGGTGCATCTGCCGCGTCGCGGCGTCGAGCGAGGGATCGAAGATCAGCTCGCGCAGGGCCCAGATCTTGTCGCTGACGACCCAGACATCCGCGATCAACGCGCCCACCGCCAGGCCGATCAGCAGCAGCCGTGCGAGGTTCGCCCACCCCCAGATCCCTCCCGCGAGCCGGTCGCCATAGACGTAGCACTGCAGCGCCAGACACACCACCACCGCCAGTGCGCAGACCTTCTGCACCACCGCCAGCCCCCGGAGCTGATTCCCCACCACCCCGCCGGCGAGGATCGGCACCGCCTGCTCGGGCATCTGGTTGTAGGGCGTAAGGTTCACGCTCGGCTGGTAATGGCGCACCGTCTTGAACGCCGCGCCCGCCCCGACGGCCATCATGACCAACGCGCCCACCCACACGCCCAGGGCGAGCCAGTAAATGCCTGCGACCAGACGGAAGCCCGCGATTATCCGCATGGGAGCGCTACCAGTATCGTTCGAAGTGGATGTTGCCCAGCTGACGTTTGGAGTGCGTCACAAACCCCCGGCCCTCGAGCAGCTTCTGCACGTCGGTGATCATACTCGGGTTGCCGCAGAGGAAGACGTGCGAGGTTCGTGGGTCGATCTCGGAGCCGACAATTTGCCGGTACGTCGGCGGGTCCAAGGCGATCGGCGCCCTGCCGCGCAGCCCCGCCCAGCCGTCGCCCTCGCGCCCGCCGCTGAGGATCGGGATGTAATGGAAGTCGGGGTCTTCCCTCGCCAGCGATTCGAGCTCCGCCCGGTACGCCAGGTCCGATTCCTTGCGGACGCCGTGGATGATGACGAACCTTCGCCAGCGTCGGAAGTCACTGGCCGTCTGCAGCGGCCAGCCCGGCCGGTGCCAGTGCTCGCGCAGGATGGACATGAAGGGCGCCAGACCCGTCCCCGTTGCCACCATGATCAGGTCGCTGCCCGCGGGCACCTCGCGGAGGGTGAACTCCCCGCGGATCTTCGGGTCGACGAACAGCCGCGCCCCCGGCGCCAGCTCCCACAGCCGACGCGTGAGCTGGCCCTGATCGACGCGGATCACCAGCAGCTCGAGCTCCTCGCGCCGGTGCGGCGGCGAGGCGATCGAGTAAGCCCTGCGGATGAGCCGACGCGGATCGTTCGCCGGATAGGCCGCCCGCTCCTGCGCATCCTTGGGCAGGCCGACCGTGCAGTACTGCCCCGCCTCGAAGGGCGGCAGCTCTCCGCCGTCGGGCCGGATGCGTACGACGCTCAGGGCTTCGCTCAGGTCGTGGCGTTCGATCAACGTGGCGTTGAACAGAGAAGGACTGATCGGTAGATCAACGGAACTCATCAACGGCCGCTCCCTGGCCCCACGTCGACGCGTGCAGGAACCATCACTCGCCCGACGACTGGCGGTAGATCATAGCCCACGGATCTGCATGCACGCCTTCACCCGACCGCGCCGACCGATCACACCGCTGTCCGCGAGCATTGACCGTTCGCCGCACCACCCAATCAGGGCGAAGCCCGATGAAATAGATTCAGGAAATAAAATGGCCCGCTGGTGCAGGGGGGGACACCATGCGGGCCGTGAGGGGGGTGGAGTTGATTCGTTGTGTCAGCCGCTCGAATCCCTCATTTCCCTAGCGGCTGGTTATTTCCTGACTCGTATGATGATTTCCGAAAAAATCCTCTTGTCAAGGTGACTAGGAAAATACCCTCTTATCTTTCCAGACGCAAGCCTAATTTTTTCTCTCTTTTCTTGATCCTATCTCTCTATGGCAGCACCAGTTTTAATCATCATAGCGAGCGATAATATTGAAGGTTTTCGGCCATACGTTTAAGCTTTGTACGGGCATAATCGTGGCATTTAATACCAGTTTATTACATGTTCGCAGGCACCGCATGCTCAGAATAAAGAGTCGATTAAAATTTTATAATTAGCTGATATCTAAGCTGATATGTCTATGTGCCGCCGAGAGAAACTTACCGGACGTTGGCGAGAAAAACGAGAAAGTTCATGCCGGATGACTTAGCGAGCCGTGATTGGACTGAAAGGTTGAGCTTCTCATTTCACTTTTCATTTAAGGTAAAAAATCTATTGTTTTACACGAGTTGTGCACTAATTTCATTCCCGCTGACCGCCATCGCCGCTAGATAAAAAAATCTCGTGCATGATCGGACACCCGAAAGAACCACTCGCCGCGAGCCCTATGTCCAGCACGACCACGCACAAGGACGATCCCTCTTTCGACCCGCCGTCGCACGAACCGTCCGACGCGTTGCCGGCCGCGCTCGACGAGGACTGTTACTGTCACCACTGCGGCTACAATTTTCGCACCCTGCGCCTGACCCCCGAGTCGACCTGCCCCGAGTGCGGCCACCCCGTGGCCGTGTCGATCGATGCGGCACGCTTTCGGCCGATCCCGACGTCCGAATCCTGGCGGCGGCTGCGGCGCGGCAACGCGTGGTATTACACCGCCACGCTGACGGCGGCGCTCGGACCCGTCGGCGCGTTCGGCACGATGATCTTCCTCGACTGGCTGAGGCTGCTGCGTCACGTTGACGACGACTTGGTGGCCGGCGGCCTGGTCGGCGCGTTGGCGCTGGTCGACGGGCTGAGCTGTTTCCTCGGCTCGCGCCACATCTCGTGGGTGGCGCGCACGACACCGACGGGTCGATACCGCGGCCGGTCCAGGCCGGCGATCATCACGGCGGCCCTGCTGGCCTCATGGCCCTGCTTGCTCCTGGCAGTCACCTTCTGTGCGGGCAGTCTACCGGGCTTCTGGTTCAGCTTTTCCGTCTGGATGCGGATCATCATCGGGCTGCTGCTGGCGGCGTTGGCGACGCGAGTGGCTCTCGTGGCGGTGGTCGGGGGTTGGTACCGACTCTTGCTGCGCGACCTGGGCCGGCCCGACATCGAGCGCCTCGCCCGCGGGTACGCCTGGCTGCTGATCCTCTCGGGCCTGGTGCTGATCGCGGGCATCATCCTCGTTCAGACCTACGAGACCTGGCGGCATTGGCTGCCGCTGTCCATGCAGCAGTCCGGCACCGCTGACGTCATGATCGTCACCGCCATCGCGGGTGGCTGCATCGGCGGCTGGATCGGCTGCGCCGCCGCCGCGAGCCTCTTCTATCGCGTCGCAAGACACCTGCGCAAGCCTCAGCCCTGACCGTCTCCCAACCGCTGTTGCCACTGACGCAGCAGGTCGAACGCCTGCATCGGGTTGAGCGACGCCAGGTCGATCTGCCGCATCTCATCGATCAGCGGATGCTCCTGCGGCTCGCTCGGCGGTGGGGGGGCGAACAGGCCCATCTGATTCGCCGGCACGGAAGACCGGCGGCGCGAGCGGCCGCCCCCGGAAGCTGTGGAGCCGTGTTGCACCGAGAGCTGGCCGAGCAGTTCCTGGGCGCGCTGGACGACCGCCCCCGGCAGGCCCGCGATCTTGGCCACGTGGATGCCGTAGCTGCGGTCCGTCGCCCCCGGCACGATCCGGTGCAGGAAGACGATCTGGTCGGCCCACTCGCGGACGGTGACGTTGAGGTTGGCCACGTTCTCGTACCGCTCAGCCAGGTCCGTCAGCTCGTGGTAGTGCGTGGCGAAGAGCGTCCGGCAGCCGCGCTGGGCGAGGAACTCGGCGATGGCCCACGCCAGCGACAGGCCGTCGAGCGTGCTGGTGCCCCGGCCGATCTCGTCGAGGATCACCAGGCTCGCGGCCGTGGCGTGGTGGCAGATGTTGGCCGTCTCGGTCATCTCGACCATGAACGTCGACTGCCCCGCGTGCAGCTCATCGCTGGCGCCGATGCGGGTGAAGATGCGGTCGCACAGGCCGATGGTCGCTTCCTCAGCCGGCACGAAGGAACCCGTGTGGGCCAGAAGGACGATCAGCGCCGTCTGACGGATGTACGTCGACTTGCCGGCCATGTTCGGCCCGGTGATCAGGGCGAGCGAGGAGGGGGAACCAGAGGGTCTGGGGTCTAGGGTCTGGGGTCTGGGGTTTGGAGATGAAGTCGCGAGGGGTTGACTCGAAGCGAGTGCGTCCTGAGTCGGATCGACGGCATCTGTCTGACCAGACCCTAGACCCCAGACCCCAGACCCCGTCCCCATCTCCACGTCATTGGGCACAAAGCGGTCGCCTAGGATCTCCTCCAGCACCGGATGCCTGCCCGCGCGAACGTGCAGCACGGGCTCATCCACGATCGTCGGCCGGACGTATCGCCGCTTGACCGCTCGCCGGGCGAAACAGCCCAGCACGTCCAGCTCCGCCGCGGCGGTGGCGAAGCGGTTGAGCTCGTCGAGCCGGCTCTGCGTCAGCGTGCAGAGCTCGCCGAACAGCGCCTGCTCGCGGGCGATGGCCCGGCTCTCGGCGCTCAGGACCTTCTCCTCGAATTCCTTGAGCTCTTGCGTGATGAACCGTTCAGCGTTCTTGAGCGTCTGCTTGCGGCTCCAGTTCGTCGGGGCCTTGGCCTGGTGGGCGGCCGTCAGTTCGATGTAGTAGCCGAAAACCTTGTTGAAGCCGACCTTGAGCGAGTTAATGCCTGATTCGTCGATCAGTTGTTTCTGGTACTTGGCCAGCCAGGAGTGGCTGTCGCGCTGCAGGCTCCGGTACTCGTCGAGCTGGGCGTCGTAGCCGTCGCGGAAGAGGCCCCCTTCGCGCAGGTGAGCCGGCGCTCCCTCGACGCACGCCTGCCCGATGCGATGCCCCAGCTCCGCCAGCGGGACGCTGACGTCGATCAGCACGTCGTAATAACCCCTGACCGCCGGCCGATCCACGAGCAGCTTCGCCAGCGCCACCGCCTGCCGGGCGCTGCCGCCCAGGGCCACAAGGTCGCGCGGCGTGGCGCGCCCAACGGCGATGCGCCCCGCGATGCGCTCGACGTCCTGCACACCCTCAAACAGATCGCGCAGCTCGCCCAGGAACCGGCTGTCCTCGACCATCGCCCCCACGACGCGCTGCCGGCCCTCGATCGCCTGTCTTTGACAGAGCGGATAACACAGCCACCGGCGCAGCGTCCGCTTGCCCATCGGCGTGACGCAGCCCTGGATCACGCCCAACAGGCTGCCGTCGATCGAGCCCGAGCGCATCGTCTGCTCGACCTCGAGGCTGCGCAGCGATGTCTGGTCGATGATGAGGTATTCGCTCCGCTCGAACCGGCGCGGCGGGCGGAGGTGAGCGATACGACCCCCGGAAGGTGCCCCGGAAGCTGCTTGAGCCGCAATGCCGGGTTCGACGCTCGCCCCTGGGCCGCCCGTCTTCTGCGTCTCCGCCAGATACGTCACCACCGCCGCGGCCGGGCCGAGCAGGGGATCATTCTCCTGGAAACCGAACCCCGACAAGCTCTGCACGCCGAACTGTCGGCAGAGCGTCTCGACAGCCTCTTCTTGCCTGAACTGCCACCCCGGCCGGCCCGTGGGCACCGCCCCGACGCGCTGGGCGAGCTGGGTGACAGCCTCGGGCACGCGTTGGCTGTCCTGGGCGACGTAGAGCAACTCGCGCGGCCGGATGCGGGCCAACTCGTCGACCAGCTCATCCCCCCGGAAGTGAGCCACCGAGAACGCCCCGGTGCTCAACTCCGCCCAGGCGACGCTCGCCCCGGGTGCGGATGACGAACCTGTTGGCAGAGGGGCGGCAGGGGGGTCGAACACCACCGCCGCCAGCGGGTTCTCCATCCCCTCGTCCAGCAGCGTCTCATCCGTCAGCGTCCCCGGGGTCACCACGCGCGTCACGTCGCGCTGCACCACCCCCTTGGCCTGGGCCGGGTCCTCGACCTGGTCGCACACCGCCACGCGGTAGCCCGCCAGGATCATCCGCCGGAGGTACCCCTCGACCGCGTGGTAGGGCACGCCCGCCATCGGCACGCCCTCGGTCCGCTGCGTCAGCGTCACGCCCAGGACCTTGTGGGCCAGCCTGGCGTCCTCATGGAACATCTCGTAGAAGTCGCCCATGCGGAAGAACAGCACGCAGTCCGGGTGCTGCTGCTTGAAGCGGTGGTACTGCTTCATCGCCGGCGTGGCGTCGGCTTCGCCTTTGGGCCG
>JADZCW010000100.1 GCA_020851395.1 Phycisphaeraceae bacterium | reverse complement strand
GGTCGGCTCCATTCGACTCGCGTGGTCTGCGCCCACGCTCGCTCATGGCAAGCCATCGCAACTACGAGCAAGAGGCCTTCGACCGCCGGAGACCCAGCGAGTCGAATGCCCTGAGCGAAGTCGAAGGGCAAGCGAAGTCGAAGAGCACTGGCCGCTCGGCCAGCGGGGCATTGCTGGGCGCCCTGATTCCATCAATCGGGTTACGTGGCGGACTCCGCAGCGGCGAACATGGCGGACCAGTGCTCCCACAGCCAGGCGGAGCGGCCGAGGTTCTCGAACATCGGCCTGGCGGGGGTCCACCAGGGCTTGGCTGAGGCGTGCGAGCTGGACGATTCGAGCGGGGCGAATCGCTGGGGCGAGGGGGCGACGGGGGCCGTGATCGGAGCCGTGACCGGGGCCGGAGAGTCAGTTGCGGGCAGGTTGAGGCTTGTGGCTGTGCCGGACGACGACGAGGCGCCCGCGAGCAATTGGACGAAGGGGTTGATGTCCTGCACGTTGACCTGGCCATCCCGGTTGAGGTCGGCTACGAACCTGACGTCCAACTCCGGGTGCCGCGACTGATACCCATCTGGGTAGGCCAGGATCTCGAGGAACGGGTTGATATCCTGAACATTGACCAGCCCGTCTTGATTGCAGTCGCCCCCCACATATTCCCAAAGGTGCAGGTCGTAGAGTGCTTCGCCGGAGGTAGGCAAGTCGTAGCCGACCGCTTGGATCCACAGTGTCTGACCAGCAGTGACGAGTATGTGCTCCCAATAGTCGTATGGATGTGGCGGCTGCACAATCTGGCCACTTTCATCCATAACGTATGGGATCGAATAGACGTAGTGGTACGGGATGGAGTCGGTGTCGACGTAGACGACACCATCATGACTGGCGGTCCAGCGGAACCAGTCGACGTCCGTTGAGGAGTCGTCGAGTGACAGGCCGATCAGGTGCTGATCCCCGGTGCCGAGGTCGGCTGCTTGCTCGATGGTGTCGTTGGGTTCGAAAGCGGTCAGCCGCGGCGTCACGGCGATGGGGGCGGATGCGTAGCGCACCACGGGGTCATGGATCCCGTCGCTGATCACGGCGTAGAGCCAGCAGTCCCCGGCCGTCACGTGCAGGACGTCCCAGGTCAGGCTCAGCGTGCCGTCGGCCTCTGTCAGCCCGCTGGCGATGAGCTTGCCGTTCTCGCCCGTGTCATCGGTGTCGTAGTAAAGCGACAGCGTGGCGACGGAGTCGGGGTCGAATGCCTCCAGGACGATCTCGACCGGGCTGCGTTGTTGGCCGCCGGTGATGGAGAGGAAGTCGATCGTCGGCGCCTCGGTCGTCAGGGATTCGGAGAACTTGATGACGAACGTGCCTAGGCGGCTGCTGCTCAAGGGTGTGCCATACCCGCCGCTGATCCAGCCGGTCAAACCGGTCATGCCCGCCACCAGGATATTGCCCGCCGCATCCACGGCGATGCCTGCGCCATCCTCCCCTCCGGTTCCTCCGAGATAGGTGGACCAGACATGGATGCCGTTGGAGCGGAGTTTGACGGCAAAGACATCCCCACTTCCATTGTAGGTCGTGTCGTACCCACCGCTGACCCAGCCGGACGCGGTGGTAGTGCCTGCTACTAGGATATTGTCGGCGACGTCCACGACGACATGGATGGAGGGGGACATTTCGGAGTGGATTCCTCCGAAAGAAGTGGACCAGATGTGCTCGCCTGTGGGACTGAGCTTGACGACACAAGCTGCGACGACAGATTGGGTGGTCGTGTTGGACGCACCGCCGATCCAACCGGCTGACGAGCGATAACTCGCCACCAAGACATCGCTCGCGGAATCTACGGCGATGCCACAACTGCCACGGCCGCCGTCATCTCCGAGATAGGTGGACCACAGGTGTTCGCCCGTGGGGCTGAGCTTAACGACGAAAGCTTCTCCATAATCGTCATAGTTCGTGTCGAACCCTCCGCTGATCCAGCCGGGGGATTCCGTGTTACCTGCCACCAGAACATTGTCGTCTACGTCCACGGCGACGGCCTGGGCACGATCGGCATCCAGCCCTCCGAGGTAACTGGACCAGAGATGCTCGCCTGTGGAGCTTAGTTTGGCGACGAAGCCATCGCCACCGTAATAGCTGGCTCCATTGTATGTCGTATCGTACCCACCGCTGATCCAGGCGGATGAGTAGGTAGAGCCCACCACCAGGATATTCCCGGCGGCGTCAAGGGCGATGCCATTGCCGTATTCAGAATCGTTCCCGCCGAGGTAGGTAGACCAGAGATGCACGCCGCTGGGACTGAGCTTAACCACAAAAGCTTCACGGCTTGCATTGTTGGTCGTGTCGTACCCGCCGCTGACCCAACCGGTTGAGTCGGTGAATCCTGTCACCAGGACATCGCCCGCAACATCGGCGACGATGCCATAACCGATATCTGTGTAGATTCCACCGAGGTAGGTGGACCAGAGGTGCCCACCGGTGGAACTGAGCTTAACGACGAAAGCGTCGTCATAGCCTCCATTGTAGGTTGAGTCGTACCCACCGCTGACCCAGCCGGATGACGAAGTGCGGCCCGTCACCAGGATATTGCCCTCCGCGTCCACGGCGATGTCGTTGCCGATCGTCGGACCACCCTCGCCACCGATGGAGGTGAACCATGCGATCTCCGGATCGAAGATCAGGGGGTGGGTGGCATCGTACATCTGCGTCACGGTAAAGCCATACGCGTCGCCCTCGCGCAGGTCGAAGTGGCCGGCGATGTCGACGCGTTGGCCGTCGATGTCCTGGTAGATCACCGGGGGCTGATCGGTCAGGTGGCCCAGGCCCTCGGGCAGCAGGTCGATCCACAGGCCGCCGTCGGCGGTCAGGGACAGGCCGGCCACGCCGTCGTAGTCGAGCTGGATCTGTTGCCATGCGGCGGCGGGGTCGCCTGAGTCACTTTCGGGGGGGGCGACGTGGAACTCGTACTTGAGCTGGCCGGCCTGCCCGGTGATGAAGAGGTCCACGCCGTCGTAGAGGCCGTAGTAGGCCACGCCGTGGTAGGTCGGCACGTCGGTCCGCCACTGGTCTTGCGAGCCGAGCAGGTAGTTGTTGCGCGTGGGGGTGAGGTCGACGCCAACGGGCGAGACGGCATGGGCGCCGGTGAAGCTCAGGGAGAACTCGGTGGTGATCCAGGTGGCGTCGGCCAGATCGTCTGGCTCGAAGGCAAGCGGGTCGTCGAAGGGGTTGGTGGCTTCGCTTTCAGGGGTGGCTTCACTTCCGGGGGCGGCGATCTGGAAGCGCAGGCCCGTGTCGGTGAAGGCGACGTTGACGCCGCCGCTGCTGAAGGCGTAGCGGACGTCGGCGTCGGACCACTGACCCTGGTTCTCGACGAACAGGGGAGTGATGCCCTGGAAGAGCTCGACCGTCGGCGAGGCGGCCGAGAGCAAGAGGCGTGGTTCGAGCGGTTCGATGCCTTGGAATTCGACTTCTCGTTGCGGGGACCGGCTCGACATGGTGAGACCTTTTTAAATGATTCGAGTGACGAGACGCTCCGTGGCGCGGCTGCGAGATCGGCCTGGACGGGACATCGGACGCGGACATGAGGCCTGCTCGACCGAGCAGGAGGGTAGCTAAAAAGATAACTAAATATTCTAACAAAGGCAATATCTCTGCCGGGATTTACGCCAGAAAAAACGCCCCATCAAGTGGATGCAGGTTGTCCCGCGACGGCATCGCCACAGCCTTGGGCCAAAACACAGCCTGCCCAGCGATCATCGTGATCGTGGGCAGGCGATGGTCAGCTTATCGCGTGGTTGTCTGTGCTGGAGTGGATCAGTCGCGTCGACGTCTGATCAGAGCTAGTGCACCCAGCCCCAGCATCGTCAGCGACGCCGGCTCGGGCACGACCATCGGCAGCAGGCCCGAGCCGCTGATGGCCTCGATGCCCTCGGGGACGATGAGCTGGAAGTGCAGCGTGTTGCCGAAGTCGGCGTCGCCGGTCAGGCCGGCCGAGACGGGGGGGCCGATGTCCAGGTCCATGTTGGCCCAGGCGCCGAGCGTGATCTCGACGCGGGATTTGCCCGCCGGCAGGGCCACGGCCAGGTAGAGCGATTCGGAGATCTGGGCGTAAGGGTTGATCGTCCCGTCGCCGATCATGCCGCCGCCGTGGTAGACCGTGGCGTCGAAGCGTTCATCGAGCCGGCCGTAGGTCTCGTGCATGCCGTCGGGATCGCCGGGGATGGGCAGGTCGCTGGTCCACAGCACGTTGACGGCTGCGCCCACGTTCGGGTCGTCCTGCCCAGTGTCCGTGTTGGTGGCTCGGGTTTGGCCGCTGATGTGCCCGCTGAAGATGACCGTGGCGGGCTCGGAGAGGGTGACGGTGTCGCGGATGATGACGTCGGCGCTGACGCGTGAGAAGCCGGCGGTGACCGTGGGCTGGGGGGCCAGGGCGGGGCTGTTGTCCAGGCGGAAGACGGTGGCGACGGCGGCCCGGGCTGTGCCGGCCATCAGGTCGAGCTCGGCCGCGGCCCTGGCTCGCCAGACGTGACCTCCTGGGTCGGCGACCGCTCCGCCCGTGGCGGTGGGCCAGTTGTCGGATTCGTAGAGGCTCTCGGCGGCGCCGTTGACCACCGAGGGCGAGTCATAGGCGTCGTCGCCCAGGCCCAGATTGGTGGTGGGAAAGCACTCAGCGG
>JADZCW010000099.1 GCA_020851395.1 Phycisphaeraceae bacterium | reverse complement strand
GGTCCCAGGCCCCCTCGGTCTGGTAAGCCGAGGCGGCGGCGCCCCAGATGAAGTTGGCGGGAAAGGATGCCACGCAGTGTGCCCTCGTCAATAGGCGGAAGAGGAGCGTAAAGCTACCGCAACTCCCCTCGCGGGCAAACTGCCGGCGTGCGTCGATCTCGTGGTGGGAGGCTTACCCCGCCGACTGGGCCCAGCGGATCAGGATGTCTGCCACCTCGGGCCGGCTGAACTCGCCGGGGGGACGCTGCCCGGCCTTGAGCAGGTCGCGGACCTTGGTCCCGGCCAGGAAGATGCGGTCTTCCGGGGGGGAGTTCGTGGTCTTGTCGCTGGCCATCCCGGCGGTCTTCTTGCAATAGAAAGTGTTCTCGAACTTCAGGATCGTCAGCCCCACCTCGCCCGGCTCGAAGTTGTCGAAGATCTGCTGGGCGTCATAGGTGCCGTAGTAGGTGCCCACGCCGGCGTGGTCGCGGCCGACGATAAAGTGCGACACGCCGTAGTTCTTGCGGACCAGGGCGTGCAGCACCGCCTCACGCGGCCCGGCATACCGCATCGCCGCGGGCATGACGCTGAGCATCGTCCGCTTGAGGTTGTAGTACTTGTCGATCAGCACCTTGTAGCAGTCCATGCGGACGTCGGCCGGGATGTCCCCGGGCTTGGTCTCGCCCACCAGCGGGTGGATGAGCAGCCCGTCGGTCATCTCCAGGGCGCACTTGGTCAGATATTCATGCGCCCGGTGGATGGGGTTGCGCGTCTGGAACGCAGCCACCGTCTTCCACCCGCGCTGGGCGAAGGCCTCGCGCGTCTTGGCCGGCGGCAGGCGGTACTCGGTGAACTGCTCGCCGGGCTCCTTCTCGGGGGTGACGGTGACGACCTCGATCGGCCCAGCCACCAGCCAGTCACCCTCAGCCTGCACGGCCGCGACGCCGGGGTGGGCCGGGTCTTCCGTGCGGAAGACGTTGGGGATCTCGAGCTTCTTGTCGTGCGGGTAGATCTCCTGCACGTCGATGGTCGCCAGCAGCGTGCCATCAGCGTGATACAGCGCCGCCGGCTTGCCCACGGCCAGCTTGCCCTTGGTCGCCTCATCCACCGCCAACGTGATCGGGATCGGCCAAATGAGGCCCTTGTTCTTCCCCAACGACAGCCGCATGTCCTTGCAGATCGAGACGAAGTCCGCCTGCCCGACGAAGCCCGTCAGCGGCGAGAAAGCTCCGATGGCGATCATCTCCAGGTCGCACGCCTGCTTGGCCGTCAGCGTGACGCGCGGCAGCTTGGGCGCCTGGGCCTTGATCTCGGCGGCGCGAGTGGGGGAGGCGAAGCGGCTGACCAGCGTGCCGCCGTGAGGGTCGACCAGGTGCAGGGACATAGGGCAATCTCCGCGAGAAACTCGGGGTCCAGGGTTCAACAAACACTCGTCCGGATGAACGAGGCGGGCGATGATAGTGGCGACGTCCTCAGCAAGCAATGAGGCCGTGAAAATCCCCAGAAAAGACGACCGTTTAGTGTTCTGGCGAGAGGTCCCGCATCGCCCGGTCTTCTGTGCGGAGCTTGACCAGCTCGGCGATCAGGGCCAGCGTCGGCGGCGACTCCTGCGGCGTGGTGCTGAACTCATAGCTTTTTCCGCCGGCGAGGATCCGGACGCGATAGAGGATGGCCGGCGAAGGCACACCCAGCGGATCGCTGGAGCGTTTGCCCAAATGATCCATCAGGACCTGCCCGTTGGGGCTCGTCGGCTCCGCCAGGAGGTGATTGACCTGAATGATCTTCCACAGCGACTGGAACTGCGCGTAGGTCAGCCGTCGCACCGGCGGGGGGTAGATGCGATCCGACGCCCATGGCCCCATGATCGCACGCAGGTCGCGGTTGGGTTCGAGCAGGTACTGCGACGTCTGCCGCACCGCTCGCCCCATCATCGATGCAGTCGCGAGCGACATGTCGGCGTCGAAGTGGTGGATATAGACCTCGATCGTGAAGTCCGCCGGCGGATCTGTTGTGTTTGCCGCGATCTTCTTGCCGGCACACCCAGCCAGCATGCTCACGATCAGCAGCAAAGACCACAGCCATTCACCACGGAGGTCACGGAGATCACGGAGTCGAGCCAGGAGACAGAGATTGTTTTTCGGTGGCTGATTCATATCTGATGGTTTCTCTGATTGCTTCCTCTCCGTGTCCTCCGTGATCTCCGTGGTGAAATGTATCAGAGCGATCGATCAAGCAGCCGATATTGCACCGCTTCAGCCACGTGATGGGCCTGGACGGTCGAGCTTTCCTCGAGGTCGGCGATGGTGCGAGAGACGCGACGGATCTTGTCATAGGCCCGGGCGCTGAGTTTCAGCTCCGTCATCGCCTGCTGGAGCAGTTGCACGGCCGAGGGTTCGAGGCTGGCCAATTGATCGAGCTGCCTGCCCGAGAGCGTGCTGTTGGGGTGCATCGGCCCGCCGTTGCGACGCGTCTGGACCTGCCGGGCGGCCAGGACGCGCTGGCGCATGGTCACGGACGACGTGCCCTTGGCCTGCCCGCTGAGCTTCTCCCACGGCACCGCCGACACCTCGACGTGGATGTCGATGCGATCGATCAGCGGCCCGCTGATCCGCGATAGGTACCTCTCCATCTGGCGTTGCCCCACCTCGTCGGTGGGGCGGTCCCCTCCGCGCGGGGTGGGGTTCATCGCCCCGACGAGCATGAAGCGGGCGGGGAAGCGCAACGCCCCGTGCGCGCGGGCGATGGTGACACATCCGTCCTCCATCGGCTGGCGGAGCGTCTCGAGGACCGAGCGGGGGAACTCGGGCATCTCGTCGAGGAAGAGTACCCCGTGGTGAGCCAGGCTCACTTCCCCGGGTCGGGGGATGACCCCGCCGCCGATGACAGCGGGGGAACTGGCCGTGTGGTGCGGTGTCCGGACAGGCCGCCGTGTCAAGAGCGGCTGCCCCGGTGGGCACAGCCCCACGCTCGAGAAGATCCGCGTCACCTCCAACGCCTCAGCCCGCGACAGCGGAGGGAGGATCCCGGGCAGCGCCTTGGCCATCATCGTCTTGCCCGCCCCCGCCGGGCCGATCATCGCCACGTTGTGAGACCCCGCCGCCGCGACAGTCAGGGCTCGCTTGGCCGCCTCCTGCCCGCGCACGTCGGAGAAGTCCACCTCGGGCACGTCCGATTGCAGCAGCGCGTCGACGTCCGGCTCCGGTTGTGGTTCGATCTCGTGCACGTCGTTGAGGAAACCCACCACGCTTGCCAGCGTGTCCGCCGGGTAGACCGCCACGCCGCCCGCCGCCGCGGCCTCGGGCGCGTTATCCACAGGCACGACCAGGCCGCGGGCCCCGATCTGCTGGGCGAGGATGGCCAGGTTGATCGCCCCGCTGATCGGCCGCAGCCGGCCGTCCAGGGCCAACTCGCCGGCGAACAGCATCCCCTTGTGTTTCTCCGATCGGATGACCTGCCCAGCGATCAGGAAGCCCAGCGCGATCGGCAGGTCAAAGGCCGGCCCCTCCTTGCGGATATCCGCCGGGGCGAGATTGACCAGCAATCGCGAGGCCGGGAAGGGATACCCGCTGTTGACCATCGCCGCCCGAACGCGCTCGACGGATTCCTTCACCGCCGCGTCGGGCAGCCCGACGATGGTGGTCTTGGGCAGACCGTTGGCCACGTCAACCTCGACCTCGCAGGGGATCGGGTCGATGCCTTGGAGCACGAAGCTGTGGACCTGAGCGAGCATGAGGGCAGAGTTTAAAACGGCCGCCCGGGATTTGCGATTGTGGATAGAAAGGGTGTCTATTGCCTGCCCACCCGATCCCAGGTTTCAACACCCTGCTCCCCCATCTTGCCCCGTTTGCCGGTTGCGGGGGGGGGAACTACACTGGTGCCCATGATTAACCTCATGGACACGCTGGGCTTGCGGGCCCTGTGGGGCCGACGTCGGGTAGCCGCGAGGTTAGTGATGCTTGCCGCTACGCTGACTTTGGTTCTCGGCTGCAAGCAGGTTAGGGTGCTCAACGTTTCGGACGACGGCACTTGGCTGCCGCCACGGATCAGTGACGGCCTGGCACAGGCCGCGCAGTCGCTGATCCCGGACGTGCCGATGCCCGAAGGGTTCGTGCCGGTCCGGTCCAAGTGCCGGTCCGAGCAGCTCCCGGGCGGCCGACGCTGGGTCGAGCACCTCTACCAGGGTCAGGCCGACCTGAACGAGGCCGTGCAGTTCTATCGCAATCAGACGCCGGTCTATGGCTGGCGGACGTTCGCCGAGTCCGTCGATCGTTCGCAGGCCGTGCTCTGGTACCGTAAGGGCCAGGAACTGCTGACGATCAAGCTCGTCGAGAGCAATGGCATCGTCGGCGTGCGGATCTGGATCGCGGATCAGTCCGCCTCGGGCGCCGCGGTTTACTAGACGACTTGTCAGGAGCGACGGAGAGAGACTCAAACCCATCACCATCCACCGGCTGCGGCGCGACCAGCGACGGCCCGGTACATCAGTCGAGTGTCTGGTCGCGCCCCAGGGTGCAGCATGGATTCCGATCATCGTCACGAACTCAAAGAGAACGACCTCGAGGATTTTTTCCACAACTTCCGCCAGTTCTGGGACAAGTGGGGCAACACCCTGCTGATGGCCGTGCTGGCCGTGCTCGTCGGCGTGCTGGTGACGCGATTCGTCAACCAGTGGCGTCAGCAGCGGCACGACCAGGCCTGGGAGGCGCTGATCACCGAGACCAGCCCGCTGGGCCTCGAGGAAGTGGCCAAGCAGACCAACGACCCGACGGTGTCGATCCTCGCCTCCCTGCAGGCCGGTGAGGCTGCCCTGCGCAACAAGCCGGCGGACGTCGTCTCCTTGGGCACGCTGTCCGAAACGCGTAAGGCCGAACTGACCTCAGCCCAGGGCGACTTCCAGAAGGTGATCGACAACCCCGACGCCGATGAGCTCTACAAGCTCAACGCCATGCTCGGCCTGGCCGCGGTCATGGAGGAGCTCGGGCAGCCCGACGAGGCGACCAAGCTCTACCAGCAGGTCATCGAGCGCGGCAAGGCCGCCCACCAGCCGGCGATCGCCGCCGAGGCCGAGGGCCGCATGGCGATGGTCCCCCGCCTCGGTGAGCCGATGCGCTTCGGCCCCGAACCCGTGACCACCCAGCCGACCTCGTCGGCGATCCCGTCGCCCGAAGCACCTGGCCTGACGCCCGTGGCCACCGAGCCCGAGCCGGCCGGCGACCCCGAGCCGACGTTGCCCACCGAGCCCGCCACGCCCTGACCGGCTGACGCAGCCCGTCGGCTGCCCCGGACTCACCAACCATGACCGCCCCGCACGATCAGCCCGGTGGCCCCCTCGAGCCGGCGGACGACGATGTCCTTGAGTCGTCCGGCGATGACGCCGCCGAAGGCCTCGACCAGGACCAGGCCCCACGCCGGCAGTTCATTGTCCGCCGCGACAAGAAACTCCGCCTGGACGTCTTCCTCCAGCAACGCCTGCGCGGCATCAGCCGCAGTCGAGTGCAGCAGATCATTGAGCTCGGCGGCGTCACGGTCAACGAAAAGACACCTAAGCCCAGCACGACCCTCCACGTCGGCGACGTGATCGACGTCATCCTCCCCGCCCCGGCTGTCCGCTCGATCGAGCCGCAGGACATCCCCCTGGACGTGCTCTTCGAGGACGAGCACCTGATCGTCATCAACAAGCAGGCGGACCTGATCGTCCACCCCGCCCGGGGGATCATGCACGGCACGTTGATTAATGCCCTGGCCTTCCGGTTCAAGCAGCACATCGAGCAGGGCGGCGGGCAGTGGGCCCAGTGGAAGACCAGCGGCTTCCGTGGCGGCCCGGCGTCGGACGAAGTCAAGCCATCCCACCCACCAGAGGGCGAAGAATCGCCGCTCGACGGCGCCGTGCCCGGCCTGAGCAGCGTCGGCGCGGTGGCCCTGCGTCCGGGCATCGTCCACCGGCTCGACAGGCACACCACCGGCGTCATGGTCGTGGCCAAGAGCGACCTGGCCCACTGGAAGCTCGCCCGTCAGTTCGAGGAGCGCACCACCCAGAAGGCCTATCTCGCCGTCGTGCACGGCCAGGTGCCCGACGACGGCGGCGTGATCGACCAACCCATCGGCAAGCACCCGACGATCCGCGAGGCCTACGCCATCCGCCACGACAGCACCGGCCGGGCCAGCGTCACGATCTACCGCGTCCGCGAGCGGTACCACGGCTACTCATTGGTCGAGCTCGAGCTCAAGACCGGCCGGACGCACCAGATCCGCGTCCACATGTCCTACCTGGGCTACCCACTCGTCGGCGACGTGGTCTACGGCGGCGAGCCCGTGGGCCTGGCCGAGCTGGAGAACCCACCCCGCCCGGCGGGGGGGCGCAGCCACGTCAACTTCGCCCGCACCCGCGAGGAGGGCGAGAAGATCGTCGCCGAGGCGCTCGTGCGGCCGGACCTCTTGATGACCCACCCGGCGCTGCACGCGGCCTACCTGCAGTTCGAGCACCCGGTGACCCGCCAATTCGTGACCTTCACCGCCCCCGTCCACGGCCCGATGGCCCGGCTGGTCGCGGAGCTGCGCCAACGCTCGCTCGCCAAGGACCCCCTCCGGGGGCGGGGGCGGGGGCGGGGGCAGGGGTGTTTTGTGGACCTCGATTCGGCGTTCAGTGAGGCGTGACGGCCAGCCCTTCGGGCCGCTACAATGCCGCGACGAGGTAATCAACCATGCGTGTGATCCGGACGGCGGCGGCGGTGCTGGCGGCGATGATGATCGTCGGTGGTTGTGTTTCCGGCGGTGCGCACGATGGCGGTGGGGGTAGCTCCCTGAGCGTCGCCGAGCAAGAGACCGATTCGGCCGGCAGCACCCTCATCTTGGCCGGCCAAAAGATGACAGACGCCCAGAAGCAGGTGTTCGAGACCCAGAAGGCCGCTCAGAAGAAGCGACTCGCCGACGCGCAGAAGGATCAGGACAAGCGCCTCGAGGCCGCCCGTGAGAGGTATGAGGACGACGTCGAGCAGAAGATCGAGGCCCTTGAGAAGAAGCACGAACAGGCCAGTTCCGACAACGGCCAGACGACGGCCGTGAACTCCGCCACCGTCACCGAGCTCCAGCAGCAGGCCGACCAGAGCCTCCAGCAGGCCAGCGACTATGTGAATGCCCAGTCGCCGTGATCCCTCCATCGCAATCTAGACTGTGTCTTTGACGTGACGCTTAGTCCCGGCCGGCGGCGCCCTGGCGTCCGAGCCATGGCACGTCCGGCGTGCCCGCGAGATGGTTCGCCTGCCGGGCCAGGGCGAAGAGCAGGTCGCTCAGGCGATTGAGATAGATCAGCAGCGGCTGCCCCACCGGCTCATGGCGGGCCAGCGGCACCGTTAATCGCTCGGCACGTCGGGCGACCGTGCGGGCGACGTGCAGCCGAGCGGCCAACTCCGTCCCCCCCGGAAGGATGAAGTGCTTCATCTCGGGCAGGCCCGCGCAAGCGGCGTCGATCATCGACTCGGCTTGCTGAACATGAGCGTCGGTGATGCGAGGCACGGCCGGTCCGGCGTCGCTCGGCGGCGTGGCTAGATCACTGCCGACGTCGAACAGTTGATTCTGAAGCGTCACCAACACCGCCCGGATCGGCTCGGGCGGCCGGGCCGCGAGCGCCAGACCCAGATGACTGTTGAGCTCGTCCACGCAGCCGTAGGCCTCGACTCGGAGGTGGTCCTTGGGCACCCGGCCGCCTTGGAACAGGTCCGTCAGCCCGTCGTCGCCGCGCTTGGTGTAGAGCTTCATGGCCCGGCCATGATATCACGCCGTCTCAGTACCGACGGCGTTGGCGGGCGGGGGGGATGTTCATCTGCTTGCGGTACTTGGCCACCGTTCGGCGGGCGATCTCGATGCCCTTTTCCTTGAGCTTGTCGACCAGCTCGTCGTCGCTGAGCGGGTTCGATTTGTCCTCGCCGTCGATGATCTCCTGCAGCTTGGCCTGCACGGCCGCCCAGCTCATCGCGTCCCCGGCCTGCGTCTCGGTGCCGCCGGAGAAGAACATGCGCAGCGGGAAGATCCCCCGCGGCGTCTGGATGTACTTCTCGTTGACCGCCCGGCTGACCGTCGCCACGTGGATCCCCAGCTGATCCGCCACCGTGGTCATCGGCAGGGGCTTAAGGTGCTGCGGCCCCAGATCGAAGAACTCCCGCTGGGCCTCGATCACCACGTTGATCACCCGCAGCAGCGTGTGATGCCGCTGCTCGATGGCGTCGAGCAGCCAGCGGGCCGAGCGGAGGTTGTTGCTGACGAAATCTTTGGTCTTGCGGTCGAGCTGCGCGTCGCGCAGCATCTTGAGGTAGCGCGGGTTGATCTGCACGCTCGGCAGCCGGTCGTGGCTCAGCCGCGCCGTGTAGCGGTCGTGCTCGTCGTCGAACTCGATCACCGCGTCGGGCGTGATGCGGTGCTGGACGCTCGTCTCGAGCAGCCGGCCCGGGTGGGGATAGAACATCCGGAGGTTGAGCTTGGCCTCATTCACAGCCTCGACGCTCACCCCCGCCGCCTTGGCGATCCGCGGCAGACGGTTGTTCTCGATGTCCTTTAGATAATCGCTGACCAGCAACCGCTCGACGGTCAGGTCACGCTCCGGCTCCTGCCGCATCTTGGCGTCGATCTGCAGCAGCAGGCACTCACGCAGGTCGCGGGCCCCGATGCCCACCGGCTCGAGCGACTGCTGGATGAGTCGCAGCGCCTGCTCGAAGACCTCGACGGTGATGCCGGCGTTGGGTGTGAGCTTGACCAATTCCGCCAGGTCCATGCGGAGGTAGCCGTCGTCGTCGAGGTGCTCGATGATGATCTCGCCCGCGGTGCGCAGGGCCCGGGCCTGTTCCGGTGTGGCGTCCGGGGGCAGCTCGGTCAGGTGCCACTGCCCCATGAGCTGCTCAGCCAGGCTCTCGGGCCGACTCGCCGTGTTGGCCATGGCGTCGAGCTTGGCGTCGCGCTCGCCGTCGTCGCCTCGCCTGCGGTAGCTGAAGCTCTCGCCCGTCTCGTAGGTGTTCGAGTCCCAGGAATCGCTGTATTCCTCGGAGATGTTGGTCAGGCGTTCGAAATCGTCGGCGTTGGTCGAGTTGGCTGTTCCATCCTGAGCGGTGGGGGTGTCGTCGACCACCATCTCGCGCTCGCCCTCGCGGCTGTCGCGTTTTTCCTGCTCGACCTGGGCCTCGACATCCTGGGCGTCCGGGCCGGCCTCGCGGAGCTCGAGGGTGGGATTGCTCGTCAGCTCCTGCTCGATGCGCTCCTCCAACGCCTGCGAGGCAAGCTGGAGGATCTCCATCGACTGGATCATGCGCGGCGCCAGCTTCATCCGCTGTTCGAGGCGCAGGTGTTGTCCAGTATCGATCCGCATCGTTAAGGGTTTTCCGAGTTAGGCTTATGTCAATTTCATCGACGATCGAAGACGTCGGCTTGGGCTGGAATGGCCCGGGATTTCATGTTGTTAAGTCCCTGTCATACCTTGTCTTCCAGCCACAGCATCGGCCAGAACAGCCTTCGAGACCGTCTCCAGCGTCGCCCCTGTGGGCACCCCGCGAGCGAGCCGGCTGACCTTCACGCCCAAGGGCTCGAGTTTCTGGGCCAGGTAAAGGGCCGTGCCGTCGCCCTCGAGCGTGGGGTTGGTGCCAAGAATGACCTCCTGTATGGGGGAGCCCGAGGAGCGAGCCTCCCGCACGCGATCGACCAACGCCCCGATGGTCAGGTCCCCCGGCCCGATGCCCTCCAGGGCCGCCAGCCGCCCCCAGAGCACGTGGTAGAGCCCGCGATAAATGCCCGTGGCCTCAAGGCTCGCCACATCCCCGGGCTGCTCCACGACCAACACGGTGGCATGGTCCCGCTGGGAGTCGGAGCAGATCGGGCAGGGATCGCTCTCCGCGATGTTCCAACACCGCGATCACTGGATCGCCTGCACCCGTAGGTCACTGATCGCCCCGGCGAGCTGCTGGGCCTCCTGCGGATCCGCCTTCAACAGATAAACAGCAATCCGTTCAGCCGAACGCTTGCCGATGCCCGGCAGCCGGCTCAGCCGTTCAATGGCCCGGCTCATGGCGGAGGTTTGATTGGAGTTTTTGCCCATAGTCGCACCCTTGCAGAACCATCGCACCCTATTCTAAGTCCAGTCCCCCCCAAACGAAAACTCACGGCACATTTTTTGCATGCATGCCCACCCCTGCAAGTCAACCCCGGCACCGAAGCGTTAGGTCCCTTCCTCCAGCGACGCTGCTAAGCTGGCTCCCATCAAGATGGCAGGTTCATGAGCCGACCGGGGGTGGGAGGACGCGTGAAGAATCATCCGATGCTTGATCTGCAAGGCGCCTGGGACGTCGCCCGCACCAGCGTCGATGCGACATTCGATGGGATTGCCGCCTCGGAGACGGTGCAACTGCCGGGTCAATTCCTGCCCAAGCTGACCGGCCCCGAGCATGAGAACGTCGAGGTGGTCTGGGCGCGTCGACTTTTCGATCTGACGGTGGAGCAGGCGGCCGGCGGCGTGTCGCTGCGGTGGGGGGGTGTTCGCTTCGGGGCCAAGGTTTGGCTCAATGGCGTGTTCGTCGGCGAGCATGAGCCGATCGGTCCGCACGGGATGCTGCTGCCCCGCGAAAGTCTGCGGGCGGGCCCGAACGAGCTTGTCCTGCGCGTGCCGGGCTGGGCGGGCGTCAAGCGCAGCGCGTCGGGCTTTACGCTGGCGCCGTCCGGCTCAGCCAAGGAGTCCTGGGGCGCGAAGGCCATCGGGATCTTCGAGGGCATCTGGCTGGAATGCTTCCGAGGGGTGCACCTGCGTGGCGTGCTGCCCCTGCCGGACGTGGACAAACACGCCGTGACGCTGCGTCTCTGGCTCGAGGGCGAACTGCCCGCCGATGCCAAAGCGTCAGTACAGGTTCGTCTGAAGGGACAATCGTCGCTCGCCGGTGAAGGCTCAGCGGACGTCCACAGCCTCGATGACGTGACATCCGTCACGGTGTCCCTTCCGGGGGCGGGGGTGAAGCTCTGGTCGCTGGACGATCGCCCGCTTTACGAGGCCCTGGTGCAGGTGCACGCTGGCGGAGCATTGTGTGACCAGAAGCTCATCCCCTTCGGCATGCGGGACATCCGCGTGCGCCACGGCCGCTACGAGCTCAACGGCCGACGCCTCTGGCTGCGCGGCTCGAACCTCGTCTACGAGTGGCTGTGGGGCGATCGCTTCCGGGGGCACGCCAAGGAGTACCTAGTCGACGAGGGCCGGCGGATGAACCTCATGTGCTTCCGCACGCACACCCTGCCCCCGCCGCACAGCTGGCTCGACATGTGCGACGAGCATGGCGTCCTGATCCTGGCCGAGCTCCCCATGCTCTACAACCACGCCGACTTCAAGTTCACGCCCGAGGAACAGGAACATTTCAACACCCAGGCCCTGATCGACGCCAAGAACTGGGTCTGGGAGCTGGGTCACCATCCGTCCATCGCTCTCTGGGTACTGACCAACGAAGCTCCCCTCGCAGGTGAGGAATGGGAGAAGGGGCCCTACTGGCGGTTCGTAAAAGACCTAGACCCCTCGCGCCCCGCGATGCGGGCCGGCCCCCTGAGCGACGACGGCACCCCCGAGGTGATCGACGTGCACACCTGCGTGAACTTCAACGCCGGCTCGGAGGGCGGATCGCTGCGGCAGTTCCATAAGTTCGCTGTGAAGCGCGATCCCGCACGGACGCTGGGCAACAGCGAGTACATGAACGTCCTGAGCCCCTGCGACTCGATCATCCGCCGCTGGCTCGGGGACAAGGACCATCCCGCGCATGACCTGATCATGGCCGAGTTCGCCGGCGAGCACCCCGAGG
>JADZCW010000098.1 GCA_020851395.1 Phycisphaeraceae bacterium | reverse complement strand
GCACCAGCAGCGGCGCCGGCGTCGACGCCACGATCTTCGAGAACTTCTTGCCCGTGTAGAACGTCTTGATCGCGTCCGCCCCGATCTCGCTGATGATCCGGCAGACCGTCGACACCTGCTCCTGCAGACCCTCGCGCGGCCCATCCGTGTGCCCCGGGTAGAACTCCCCCACGATCGGCAGCCCGCACTGCCGCCCCCGCCGCACGAAGTCGGCGTATTGCCGGATGTTCTGCGCGTCCGTCCGCTCATCCCCCGAATTGAGGCTGCAAGACGTGATCGCCGCGTCCGCCCCCATCGCCAGCGCATCCTCCGGCCCCATCAGGTCGCTCTGGAGGCTCTTGTCATACCCCCACTGCCCCCCGTAAGACGACACCCACGACAGCCGCAGGAACAGCAGCGGCCGATTCCTCCCCGCAAACACCTTCCCGCACCGCTCGAACATCCCGGGCGTGATGAGGATCCCGTCGGCATCCTTGACGCGCTCCACCGCCCTGGGCATGTTCTCCACCCCCGGGATCGGCCCGTAGTAGAACCCATGATCCGCAGCCGCCACCACCGCGTTCTCCCCGTCGTTCAGAAACCGCGCCATTCTCAGGTCCTTGCCGGTCAATCCCACGTCAGTGCTCCCAAAGCTAGGGTTGTGTGATACGTCCTTGGTTGCGATCCATTACAGACCGGAAGTCCTAAGGAACTCCGGATACACGTCGTCATAGATCTTCACATCTTCCACGTCGGGCTCAACCCGCTCACGCACGCGCACGAACTTCCTGCACGCCTGCTCGATGTCCTTCGCCGCCCCGATCGCCACCGCCGCCAGCATCGCCGATCCCAGTGACGGCGACTCCGAGCACTCAAGCAGATCGATCGGCCGATTCAGCACGCTCGCCTTGATCTTCGTCCACAGCCGGCTCTTCGCCCCTCCCCCCAACGAGATCACCGTCTGGGCCGGCCCAAACGCCCGCTCAAGGTACTCCGAATTCTCCCGCAGCATGAACGCCACCGACTCCATGATCCCCCGCACGAAGTGCCCCTTGCCGTGGTGCAGCGACACCCCCCGGAACACCCCCCGGAGGTTCGGGTCAGTTCCCGGGAACAGCTTGCCCGAGAAGTGGGGCGACACCGTCAGCCCATCGCACCCCGCCGGCACTTGTTCCGCCATCTGCCCCAGCAGCCCATAAACCCCCTCGCCCGCCTCCGCCACTTCCTGCCCGCAGAACGTGTCCTTGAACCACTTGAGCACCATCCCCGCCGTCTGGCTCACCGCCAGCGCGATGAACCGCTCCGGCACGCTGTGCGGCACATAGTTGATGTTCGAGTCCAGGTCATAGCGCGGCCCGTCGATCGTCCGGATCATCGCCAGCGCCGTCCCCGTCGTCTCCGTCAGCACCCCGTCGCGGATGTTCCCCCCGCCCAGCGCCGACGCCGTCTGATCCTGCGCCCCCGTCGCCGCCAGCGTTTTCGTGCTCAGCCCCAATTCCTCCGCCGCCTGCTTCGAGAGCGGCCCCACGATCGTCCCACTCGGCGTCAGCCGTCCGAACTGCTCCGGCCTCACCCCCAGGAACTCCATCATCTCCAACCACCACGCCCCCGTATTGATATTCAGATACCCGCACGACGACGCGTTGGTCAGCTCGCAGACATACTCCCCCGTCAGCCGGTAGAGGATGTAATCCTGCAACAGCAGAAATTTCTTCGTCCGCCTGAAGCGATCCCCCTCATGCCGTCGCAGCCACATGTACTTGCACGCCGGCCAGATCGCAGCGACTTCACCTAACCCCGTCGTCTGGAAGAAGGGATCGCGCCCGAATCGCTCCTTAAGCTCCTCCGCCTCGCGCGTTGCCCGCCCGTCGATCCAGATGATCGCGTTGCCCATCGTCCGCCCGTGCTCATCGAGCGTGACGAATGTCTCCCCCTGCGTGCTGACCGACAGCACCCGCACCGCTTCTGGTCGTGCGACGCCGCGTCCCATCACGTCCTTCACGCATTCCCGGATCGTCCGCCAGTAGACCTCCGGCTCAAGCTCCACGCGCTGCGGCCCTGGCGTGAGCAGCTTGTACTCTCGCCCGCTCTCAGCCGCGATGCGCCCCTCGGTGTCGAAGAGGATCACCTTGACCGATGTCGCCCCGATGTCGATGGTCAGGATGCAGTCCATGTCATGTGCCTGGTATCGCCGTGCTTCCGCCGCACGTCAGACGATCTTGTGCGGGCACAGTCTAACGTCCCCGCCTCGGACCAGCCACGAGATTCCGCCCACGATCGCCGCGTAACCCTGGCCACCGCCATCACTGCCGCCTCTCTCCAGATGTCCGATCTGATCCTCTACGCCGCCGATTTGATCCCGACCTGAGCCGAACAGGTATTTGCAGCCCCCGTCCCCCCGGCCTATAGGTATTTCCAGCAGCCCCTCCCGGAAGATGGGCAGCCAGGAGTTACCGCTCGTGCCCGATCGCCCCCCCCACGTCCTGATCCTCATGTCCGACGAGCACTGCCCCCGCGTCATGGGCTGCTCCGGCGATCCCCTCATCCACACCCCCAACATCGACCGCCTCGCCGCCGATGGCGTCCTCTTCGATCGCGCCTACTGCAACAACCCCATCTGCGTCCCCGGCCGCTACTCCATCCTCACCAGCAAGCTCCCGCGCGAGATCGGCTCAACCCGTTTCGACCAGGGCCTCGATCCCTCCACCCTCACCTACGCCCGCCACTTTGCCCAAGCCGGCTACCAGACCACCTGCGTCGGCAAGATGCACTTCCAGGGCCTCGAGCAGATGCACGGCTGGATGTTCCGACCCTACGGCGACATGGAAGTCCTCAACCACCGCAAACTCCCCGGTTTCAAGGCAGATCCCTACCCCACGGCTAAACCCCCGCATCATTCCCTCTCCGACTGGGTCCGCGACGCCCGCCCCGGCATGGACGGCTTCATCCAGTTCGACCAGGGCGTCACCGTCGCCACGCGCGTGACGCTCATGGACTACTTCCGCCACCTCATCCACCCCCACTACAGCGCCGATCGCCCCCTCATGCTCCAGGTCAGTTGGAAAACCCCTCACTGGCCCTTCATCGCCCCCCCGGAATATTTCAACCACTACCGCCCCCAAATCGGCATGCCGCCGATTCCAGGCCCCGGCCGCGACAAAGAACACCCCTGGATGCAGCACAAGCACAAGTGGGAGATCCCCTACGAGAACACCGACGACCAGATCCTCAACGCCCGCGCCGCCTACTATGGCCTCGTACAGTACACCGACCGCCAGGTCGGCCTCGTGCTCGACGTCCTCGACGAGCTCGGCCTGCGTGACGACTTCCTGATCATCTACCACTCCGACCACGGCGAGCTCGCCGGCAACCACGCCTCCTGGGGCAAGGGCTGCTTCTTCGAAGACTCCGTCCGCGTCCCCCTGATCATGTCCTGGCCCGGCCGTCTCCCCGCCGGCCTGCGCATCCAGGAGAACGTCACCCTCCTGGACCTCTTCCCCACCCTCTGTGACTACACCGGCCAGGCGATCCCCCCCAACCTCCGCGGCCAGAGTCTCCGCCCCCTGATCGACCGCCAGCCCGCCGCCATCGACCACTTCCGGGGGCGCGTCAACCTCTCCGAGTTCTTCAACGCCGGCCGCGACCCCATGGTCATGGCCCTGCGCGACCGCATCAAGGTCAACTCCTACGGCAAGGATGGCCCGACCGAGCTCTACGACCTCGACGCCGACCCCGACGAGCTGACCAACCGCGCCGGCGACCCCGCCTACGCCCAAGTCCAACGCCAGCTCGAGGCCGAGATCGCCCGCCTCCCTGCCCCCTTCGCCTGGAACGAACCCTCAGCAAGCTGATCTCATGAGCACCTCGCCCACGCGCCCCAACATCCTCTGGATCCAGACCGACGAGCAGCGCCCCGATTCCCTCGGATGCTACGGATCGACCTGGGCCAAAACGCCTAATCTCGACGAGCTCGCCGCCCGTGGCGTCACCTTCCGCCGCGCCTTCTGCCAGTCCCCCGTCTGCGTCCCCAGCCGCAGCTCCCAGATGACCTGCCGCTACCCGCAAGAGATCGGCGTCCTGAACAACCCCATCGACGCCTACGACGGCAAGGTCTACCCCGACGACACCGTCATGTTCACCGAGCTGCTCGCCGACGTCGGCTACGAGACCGTCACCTTCGGCAAGCGCCACATCGCCAAGCGCCCCACCAGCTGGCATCGCCACGAGAGCTGCCAGCTCGACCCCAAGTATGCCGGCTTCTTCGACCTCGGCCCGGGCTACAACGACGCCGACTACCGCGTCATCAAGCGTCCCGGCAGCTCCCCGATCATCCTCGCCGGCGTCTACCCCGGCAGCCTCACCGACAACCCCTCCCGCCGCATCACCGACTGGGCCATCGACTACCTCCGCGCCCGCGACCGCGCCATCCCCTTCATGCTCCGCGTCAGCCACAACTACCCTCACACCCCCGTCCTGCCCCCAAAACCCTTCGACCGCCTCTACACCCCCGACGAACTGCCCATCCGCTACTTCGATGAGCAGGCCTACGCCACCCGCAGCGCCGCCGACCGCGCCATGGCCGACGCCCACAAGATGCGCCAGCTCACGCCTGACCAGATCCGCCAGATCTGGTGCCACTACATGGGCCTCTGCGGCTACGTCGACTACGAGGTCGGCCGCCTCCTCGCCGCCCTCCGCGCCCTGGGCCTCGAGGAAAACACTTTGATCGTCTACTCCTCCGACCACGGCAAGATGCTCGGCGAATGGGGCGCCGGCGAGAAGGGCTGCTTCGACGACCCCGTCTGGCGCGTCCCGATGATCTGGTCCTT
>JADZCW010000097.1 GCA_020851395.1 Phycisphaeraceae bacterium | reverse complement strand
TCGGTGAGCTCCTGGGCGAAGCGGTAGGTCTCGGGGAAGAGGTAGCCGGTGTCGATGAAGACGACGGGGATGTTCGGCGCGACCTGGGTGACGAGGTGGAGCATCAGGGCGGACTGGGCGCCGAAGCTGGAGGTGAGGATGAGGCGCTCGCCGAAGTGGTTCATGGCCCACTGGACGATGGCCGGGGCGGTGGCGCCCTGGAGGTATTGGTTGGCCTGCTCGAGGTCGAGGCGCGGCTTGTTATTGGCCAGGGTGTTGCTCATGAGTGAATCTGCCGGGGATTGCGGGGGATTGTAGGGACTCGGCGGGCGGGTGCCAATGGGTGTGTTCGCAGAGGAAGAGGAGCGAACAGGGCTGAGATTGCCGAGGCGGGCCCCACAAGGGAGAATCGGGCGGTGGAAGCGGTGTACTTAGCTTTGGGGACGAACGTGGGCGACCGGTGGGGGCATCTGGCGGCGGCGGAGGCGGCGATGGCGAAGCTGCCGGGGTCGCATCTAAGGGCGGTTAGTCCGGTGTACGAGACGCCGGCGGTCGGGCCGGTGGAGCAGGGGGCGTTCCTCAACGCGGTGGCGATGCTTGAGACGTCGCTGGAGCCGGCGACGCTGCATCAGTACCTGTTGGGGATTGAACGCAAGGCGGGGCGGAAGACCCGGGGGCAGCGGGAGCGGTGGGGGCCGCGGGAGCTGGACCTGGACATCGTGCTGTTCGGGAGGCGGGTGATCAGCACGGATGACCTGGTGGTGCCGCACCCGCTCATGCACGATCGGTGGTTTGTGCTGCGGCCGCTGTGCGACATCGACGCGTCGGTGGTGCACCCGGTGCTGGAGATGACGGTGGGCGAGTTGCTGACGGATTTGGAAAAGCGCGGCGAGCCGGCCGAGATGGGTTTAGGCGTGCGTTGCGAGAAGCCGGCATGAGCGATGCGACGCCGAGCCTGATGATCAACGAGATCTTCTTCTCCATCCAGGGCGAGAGCACGTGGAGCGGGCTGCCGTGCGTGTTCGTGCGGTTGACGGGGTGCCACCTGCGGTGCGCGTACTGCGACACGGAGTACGCGTTTTTCGAGGGGGCGAAGAGGACGGTGCAGGAGATCGTGGCGGAGGTGGCGGGGTATGGGTGCGAGCTCGTGGAGGTGACGGGGGGCGAGCCGTTGCTGCAGCCGAACGTGCACGGGCTGATGACGAAGCTGTGCGACCTGGGCAAGACGGTGCTGATCGAAACCAGCGGGGCGTGCGACATCTCGGGGTGCGACGGGCGGGTGATCCGGATCATGGACCTCAAGACCCCCGGGAGCGGGGAGGTCGAACGGAACCTGTGGTCGAACCTCGAGCACCTCAGAGCGGCGGATGAGGTGAAATTCGTGTTGACGAGCCGGGGGGACTACGAGTGGGCGAAGAGGATGCTGATAGAGCACCGGCTGCACGAGAGAGTGCGGGCGGTGCTGATGGGGGCGGCGGCGGCGATGCCGGCGGGCGAGCACATCGCGGGGTGCGCGGGGTTGAGTCTGCGGGAACTGGCGGGGTGGGTGCTGGCGGACCGGCTGCCGGTGCGGGTGCAGGCGCAGTTGCACAAGGTGATATGGGATTCGATGGCGCGGGGGGTTTGAGCAGGGGAACAAGTGAGCAGGGGAGCGGGGCTGGCGCCCGGGTATGATGGAGGTTTTGCGAGAGAGGCTATGCGGACAACGCTGACCAAGACGATGGAGTTTCACGCGGCGCACTACCTACCGACGTTCCCGGAGGGGCACAAGTGCCGGCGGATGCATGGGCACACGTTCCGGGTGGAGTTGATCCTCGAGGGGCCGGTGCCGGCGGAGCGGGGGTATCTGGTGGACTTCGGGGACATCAAGGAATTGGCCAAGCCGGTGATCGACGAGCTGGACCACACGGTGCTCAACGAGGTGCCGGGGCTGGCGGTGCCGACGGCGGAGAATCTGTCGAGGTGGATCTACGAGCGGGTCAAGCCGTTGCTGCCGCGGCTGGCGGCGGTGCGGGTGCATGAGACGGCCAACAACGCCGCGGAATATCGCGGCGGGACGTGAGCTTGAATCCCGGACGGTTGGGGGCGGATCACTCGATGATGATGCTGTCGTCGTGCTGCTGCTGGCGTTGCTCGGTGGTGGCCATGTAGCGTTGGCGGAGCATCAGCGACTCGCGGACGCGGTCGTGGAGCTCGACCTGGTTGCGGCGCATGTAAGCCAGCGTGGTCAGGACGCAGGTGACCAGGACGTAGGCCAGGATGGCCAGGACGGGCCAGACTTGGAGGAGGACTTCACGGTTCATGGCTCGCTTGGTTGATATCGGTCCCTGGCGGGGGTTGGGATCAGTGAAAGCGGTTCGGGGGGGTGCGGCCGGTGGGTGGGAGGTCCGACGGCGCCGAATGGGTGGAGATGGTGGTAAGATAAAATGGCAAAAGTTTGCCAACTGTAAGCATTGGGGGCGAGGCATAGCCAGGAGTGGGATGGTGTCAGGTCGGGCGACGTTCTGGCGATGGCTGAGCGTGTGTCTGGTGCTGAGCGCCGGTCCGGTGGTTGGTCAGTCGCTGCGGTTCGAGGCGGGGGGGCTGAGGGTCGAGGTTCCGCGGGAGCGGGTGGGGATGGGCGGGATGGTTCAGCCGGGCTGCTGGACGGGTTTAGGCGTGTCGCTGGAGAACCCGGGTCAGGCGGCGCGGTCGGTGATCTGCGAGTGGGTGGTGCAGGACGCGGACGGGGACCCGGTGCACGCGCGACGGGCGGCGACGATCGGGCCGGGGGAGACGGGCCGGCTGTGGGTGTATCAGCCGTTGCCGCTGACGATGGGTCCGGGCTCGACGGCGGGGGGGCGGTGGCGGCTGCGGGTGCTCGACGGGGTGAGCGGGCAGCTGCTGGCGAGCCGGACGACGGCGCCGTCGCTCGACGCGACGCTCTCACCGGAGGTCGGCGTGATCGGGCTGACCGGGTCGCGCTCGCTGGGGCTGACACCGTACGAGTCGAACTACACGCAGCAGGAGGCCAAGCGGCTGGTCGACGGGTTGACGATCGCGGACCTGCCGGACCGTTGGTACGGGATGTCGATGCTGCAGGCGTTGGTCTGGACGCCGGACGGCGGGGCGCCGGACGACGCGCGGATCACGCCGGCGGCGCAGCGGTCGTTGATCGAGTGGGTCAGGCGGGGCGGTCACCTGGTGATCGTGCTGCCAAGCGTCGGTCCGGCGTGGGAGCGGACGGCGTTCGCGGAGCTGGTCGAGGGGCTTCACACGCGGACGCGTGAGGGTCTGCTGCCGCCGGGGTGGCTTGGCGGGCCGTTGCGCGACGCGACGTGGCGGATCACGGGTCAGGAGATCGAGATCGATCCGGGGACGGACGCGGCGGTGCTGCTGCGTGGGATCGCGTCGTCGACGGAGGCTGGGGCGCGGGGGCCGGCGCTGGTGGCGGCCAAGGCATTCGGACTGGGGCGGGTGACGGTGATCGGGTTGGACCTGACCGAGCGGGGGATGACTCGGCAGGGGCTTCCGAATGGGCCGCAGCTGTGGCGGGCGGTGTTCGGGTGGCGGAGCCCGGCGTACCGGCAGGACTTCATCGACAAGGAGGTCGCGGCGAACCGGATGGCGGAGCCGGGGGTGCGCGACGCGCGGGAGCAGGGGGAGTTCATCCCGCTGCTGACGGCGATGGCGGGCAGGGCGTCGGGGGTGATCCTGGCGGCGATCTTCTTCTTCACGCTGTACTGGGTGACGGTGGGTCCGGCGGGGTATTTCGTTTTGCGGCGCAAAGGGCTGAGCCACCAGAGCTGGAACCTGTTCGTGGCGGGGGTGCTGGTGGCGACGGGGATCGCGTGGGGGGGCGGGTGGCTGATGGCGGCGCACCAGACGCGGATCGAGCACTTCAGTGTGGTGGACGTCTGGTCACCAGCGGGGGGGATCAGCGCGGGCCAGCCGGGGCTGCTGCGGGTGCAGAGCTGGTTCTCGTTCCTCGTCCCTCGGCATGGGCGTGCGGAGCTGGCGTTGGAGAGGGATTCCACGGCGCTGAGCGACCCGGGGCTTGCGCCCCGGCTTGGAGGAAGCCTGTGGGGGCAAGATGTGTGGGGTGTGACGGGGTTTGATCAGGGGCTGACGGCTTTCGGGCCGCTGCGGGGGGGGACGCGGTCGGTGTTCGTGACGGCGATGCCTTACGCGCTCGACGCGGCGGCGCCGTGGGTCGACGCGACGGATCCGGAGCGGGGTGTGGCGATCACGGTGCGGAGCACGGCGAGGTCGGTGCAGAGCTCGTGCCTGCTGAGCTGGTCGGGCAAAGAGCAGGGCGGGACGACGTATGACTGGAAGCTGCTGGGGCTGCCGGTGACGATGAGCCGGGGGCGGGACGAGCCGTGGTGGCCGAGCGGGCAGCTTCGGCATCAATTGCGTGGGCCGGGCGGCTCGGAGAAGGTGGTGCTCCGCAACGTGCTGGTGGTCTACTGTCCCGGGGACGGGGCGATGCCCTGGGCGGCGCCGGTGGGGGACTGGGCGAGTGGTGAGCCGTTGGACCTGGCGGTGTTCGAGGACTCGCTGCGGCGGTATCGACTGCTCGAGCCGCCCCAGCCGCGGGTGGGGCAGCAGAAGATGACGCCCTGGCGGGGGTACCTGGGCGACCTGATGCGGAATCCGGGGATGGGGCGTGATCAGGTGACGACGGGGGAGGACGCGCTGGCGAAACTGCCCGAGGACCAGACGGTGCGGATGATCGAGCGGCTGAGTTTCTATGAGTATCTGCCGCCGCCGCTGTGGGACCGCACGGAGTATTACGGGCCGGACCAGGGGTGGGAGGCGTTGCGGACGGGGGTACGCGGGCTGGACATCTCGGAGCTGCTGCCGCTGCGGCGGCTGATCGTGATCGGGCACCTGCCGCAGAGCCCGCTGCCGCTGCCGATGACGCTCGACGGGGGGGAGGCGGACGAGCTCAGCGGCGGGGGGTGGACGGTGGTGCGCTGGATCGTGCCGATATCGGAGCCTTCGGATCGCGGGAGTGACACGCAACCATGAATACGCCGATGGTGCAGACGATCAACCTGACGAAGAAGTACGGGCAGACGACGGCGCTGTCGAATCTGAACCTTCGCATCGACGAGGGGGACTGCTACGGGTTCATCGGGCCCAACGGTGCGGGGAAGACGACGACGATCAAGATCCTCGCGACGCTGTTGCGGCCGACGTGGGGCGAGGCGCGGGTGTGCGGGCTGAGCGTGGGGCCGGTCAACGCGCGGCAGGTGCGGGCGATGATCGGTTACGTGCCGGACTACTTCGGGTCGTACGAGGACCTGGTGGTGCGGGAGTACCTGGAGTTTTTCGCGTCGGCGTACCAGATCCACGGGCGGCGGCGCAAGGGAGTGGTCGAGGACGTGCTGTCGCTGACGGACCTGGGGGGCAAGGCGGACGCGCCGGTGAACGGATTGTCGCGCGGGATGAAGCAGCGGCTGAGCCTGGCGCGGGTGCTGCTGCATGACCCGAAGGTGCTGCTCCTGGATGAGCCGGCGAGCGGGCTGGACCCGCGGGCGCGGATCGAGATCCGGGAATTGCTCAAGGAATTGCGGAGGATGGGCAAGACGATCCTGATCAGCTCGCACATCCTGGTGGAGCTGGCGGACCTGTGCAACAAGGTGGGCATTATTGAGCAGGGGGAGCTGAAGTTCTCCGGGACGGTGGCGGAGATCCTCGAGCGTGCGAAGGTCGGGAGCATCTTGCAGGTGCGGATCGCGGGTGGGCGCGAGGGCGAGGCGGCGGCGGTGCTGGAAAAACTTCCGGGCGTGGCGGGCGTGACCCCCGCCCCCGGAAGCGGGAGTGACGGTGAACTGCGGCTGTCGATTCAGCCGGGGGAGATCGACGCGGCGGAGGTGGCCAAGCAGCTGGTGCTGCGCGGGTTCGGGGTCAGCCGGCTGACGGAGGAGCAGGTGAACCTCGAGACGGCGTTCATGCGTCTGACCAAGGGGCTGGTGCAATAGAAAAACCCCCGGCGCATGGCCGGGGGGAGCGGGGAGGGGCTCGGGAGAGAAGTCGAGCGGGTGTCAGCGGGATTTTCCCGGGCGGTCGCCACGCATGCCCTGGCCCATTCCGGGGCCCATGCCGGGGTTTCCGGGGTTTCCGGGGGCGCCGTCACGCATCATCATGCCGGGACGCATGCCGGGGCCCATCATGTTCTGGCGCAGTTCCTGACGCTGTTCGTCGGTCAAGACGTCCATGATCTGCTGGCGCAGCTCCCGGGCGTTCGGGGCGTCCTTGTGCAGTTCGCGGAACTGCTGGCCGGCGTCGCGGAGCTGGTCGCGCAGGGGCTCGAGCTGCTTGCGGGCGTCGCGGAACTTGGTGCGCAATTCGTCGAGCGGCTTGACCAGGTCGCTGGTGGGCGTGTCCATGGCCAGCAGTTCGAGCATCTGCTTGCGGCTCTCGCGGAGCTGCTGCAGTGCGGGGCGGGCCTTCTCGCGGGCGTCCTGCATCTTCTCCTGCAGGGGTTTGATCTCGCCCTCGTGCTGCTTCTGCCAGGCCTCGACTTCCTGGCGGTGCTTATCCAGAAGATCCTCGACGGATTTCTTCTGATCGGCGGTCAGGTCAGGCAGGTCCAGGACGCGCTGGACGAAGATGGCGCCGCGGCCCATGCCGGGGGCCATCATGCCCATGCCCATTCCCGGGCCCATCATGCCCGGGCCCATTCCGGGCGGGGTGTCGAGTTCTTCGAAGTCGTTGGAGTTGGCGGGGGGCGGGCCGGGCTGTTCGCTCTCGTCGGCCGGTTGGCCCCAGGTCAGGGGGGCTTGCAGGCCGACCAGACCGAGCGCGGCCAGGCAGCCGAGAAGGAGCAGAGAACGCTTGGTTTTCATGGTCTTTCACCTTTCATGCGGGTGGTTGGTCTTCAGGCGAGTAACGAACGGGACCCCCGATGGCCTGTCGATTCATCCCGGCCGGCACAGTCGAATAACGGCCGAGCGAGCGGGCTATTGCAGGGTACGTTTGGCCTTTGCCGCGGTTCGCCCTAAGATTCTCAACCCCCCGTTCCAGACGTTCCAGGTCGGATATTCATCGAGGTTTAACCATGGCCATCACGCGTGAACAGATCCTGCAAAACCTTTCGACGGTGCTTGAGCCCGAGCTGCACAAGGACATCGTGACGCTGGGGATGGTCAAGAGCGTGTCGTATTGTGACGGGGCGGCGCTGGTGAAACTCGAGATTGCCAACCCGACGTTGGCGGCCAAGCAGGCGCTGAGCAAGGCGGTGGAGGCGGCGGTGCGCGACCTGGGGGCGGAGATCAAGCAGGTGAAGGTGGAGGTGGCGGTGGACGCCGCGGCGGCGGCGCACGCGGCGGCGCAGGCCAAGGCTCAGGCGCATCAGGGGCAGGCGGGGACCGGGCCGGAGGGCAATCCGCTGCCGGGGGTGAGGCACATCATCGCGGTGGGGGCGGGCAAGGGGGGCGTGGGCAAGAGCACGATCGCGGTGAACCTGGCGATCGGTCTGGCGCGGGCGGGGCTGCGCGTGGGGTTGCTGGATGGGGACATCTATGGGCCTTCGCTGCCGACGATGATGGGGCTCAGCGAGCTGCGGCCGCGGGTGACGCCGGAGAATCAGATCAT
>JADZCW010000096.1 GCA_020851395.1 Phycisphaeraceae bacterium | reverse complement strand
TGAAGACCATCGGCAGGTAGAGGCGGGTCTTGTCGACGCTGCCGACCATGATCATCTGGGCGACGTTCCATCCGCGGAGCAGGCGGATCCACTTGCCGAGCTGGATCATGCCGGCGGTCCTGAAGACGTCGCAGAGGCCGGGCAAGTCCGGGTGATGCTGGCCGTACATCCCGACACAGGCCACGCGCCGTCCGGCGGCGCGGATGCCCCGGGCCACCTCCACGGGGAGCAGGCCGCCCGCCGCGACCAGGCCGATCGGTCGTTCGTCCATGCCCGAGAGTTTAGCGAAAAACGCCCCGATCGCGGGACCGGGGCGGACCAAGAAGAGCGGGGACGCTGGCCGTGCGCCGCCGATTACCGTAGGGCGGCCTGCCGCATGCGGCGGTAGGCGCTGCCGGGGGCGATGCCGCGGTCGGACCGCATGGCCACGAGCTTGGGCCGCATCGCCGCGTGACGTCGAGATCCCGGCGTGTCGCTTCCGGGGGCGGGGGCGGTGGTGACGACATTGCCGCCGTGCGTGTTGATCGCCACCTGCCGCATGGCCCGCAGGGCCTCGGCCAGGGAAAGGATCATCAGCACGCGGACGAGCCCGCCGAGCGAGACGTCCAGGATGCCGCCGACGGCGTAGCCGTGACGGTAGGCCTCGACCACGGCGCGGATGGCGGCGCCGGCGTAGAGCAGGCTGGCGCCGCGGAAAAACCAGATCAGGGCCCCCATCAGGTAGTACCCCCCCGCCGCGGGCAGTCGCCCCAGGGCCGCCCGCCAGGAGGCGAGCGTCGTGCTGAGCGCTGCGGGGTTGGGTTCGGCGTCGCCAGCCGCTTCGTCGGCTGCCGGGTCGAACGCGCTGGGCTCGGGCGATTCGACGGCGGCGGCCTCGCCGGGGACGGCTTCGTTCACGGCGGCGAGGTCCGTCTCCTCGATCGTGTCTTCCGCCTCGCGTCGTGAGCCGGTGGCCATGGTGACGATCTGGCCCATCATGGCGCGGATGCGGGCGCGACGGCTGGGAGGCTCGGTCGGCTCAAGCTCCTCGGCCAGCGACTCCCGCGGCTCCGAGGCGCGGACTTCCTCGACCGGGGTGGGCGTCTCCTGGGCCGGCGGCGAGCCGTTCATGGGCAGCGCACGCACCTTGGTGGCCGTGGCGCGAACGGTCTTGACCGCGTCGGCCAGACGCCTGGCGGCGGAGGTTTCCTCGGCCGTGATTTCGTCGGCACGGGAGGGCTCGTCCTGCACGGGCTGAGCGTCGGAGGCCGAGACGGAGTAGGCCGTGGCCGGCTCGTCGATTTCATCTTCGTCGGCGGATTCATCTTCCCGCGGGCCGGCCATCTCCTGCGTCGGTTCAGACATCGCGGCGGTGACGGCCTGGAACTCCTCGGCGGGGCTGGGCGTCTCGATGGCCTGCTCGGAGAGATCGGGCCCCTCGGCGGGCGCCTGGCTGAAGAGCGAGGGCTCATCGCTGGGATACCCCTCGACGGCCTGCGAGGCATGGACGACGATCGACGTCCGGGGTTCTTCCGCCTCGGGCTGCTGGGCCTCGGGCTCTTGGGCCGTCTGGTGAAGCTCGGGCTCGGACGGCTCAGGCTCGGGCTCGGGGGCATGGACCAGACGCAGGTGCGTCACGGCCACGGGTTCCTCGACCTCGAATGACGTCTCGGGGGTCTCGGTCGAGTGGGCCTGCTCCTGGACCTCCGAGCCGACATTCGCCAGGCCGGCGCTCTCGGCCCCCGCGGCCAGCTTGACCTCCTCGGCCACGGGCTCGGCGGCGTGGGCGCGCTGCGGCACGTTCTGGATCAGCCCGCAGCGGGGGCACTTGACCTTGCGGCCCTCGCTCCCCTCGGGCACACGGATCTTGGCCTGACAGCTCTGACAACGGAAACGGATGGGCATGGCGCGTCTCCCAGACCGCGGACCGATGGCAACCACCTGCGATCAACGGCCTACCCTCTGGATATCGGGAAAACGCAGGGTCGATTGACAGAAGTTTCATCGCACCGCGTCCCGAGGCGTCAGCAGTTGGTTGGCGCGACATCCCGACAACGAAGAACGGCGTTCGCTCGGGTGAATACCCGTCCGTCAGGACAATTGCCGAAGCCATAGGAGCGATCCGGGAAGGACCGAGGAAAACACTTGATTGACTTTTGACATAAAGAGGGCCAGATTGCAGGTGTTCCCGGCATCGACCATGTCCCGACCGGGCAGAGTGAATCGCTCATATCAGGCCGTTTCATAGGAGGGGGAAGGAGGGTTTCGCCATGAGAAAGGAAGTTATTCGTTTCCGATTCGTGCGGTATGCCGTCGCCGTGGGGATGTTCATGGTGCTGACGGGTCCAGCGTGGGCCGTTCCCTACATCGCCGACAAGATCGTCCCGCTGCCGCCGCCGAACCCGAACTACACCAACACCGACTCGGGCACGGTGATCTTCGGGCCGGCGCAGGATGACTACATCGTCGAGGTGCAGAACGACCTGCGACTGGACCACTGGAAGGAGTGGATGATCGTCTACACGATCACGCCGCTCGAGCCGGTCTGGATCGCGGACCTGCACGTGGACTACTCCTTGCTGGTGGACCCCGTCCCGCCGCAGCCGCTGTTCGACATCCTGATCGAGGGAGGACAGTCGGCGTTCTGGCAGACCTACTACGCGACCAACTCCTCGCCGATGCCGTTGAGCTGGACGGTGGTGGGATATCCGTTCTCGGTCAATCCGGTCAGCATTGATCCCCGCGAGGCGGACCTGGTGATTGACACCATGCCCTTCTGGTGGAACCCCGAGTGGGTGAGCCTGGAGTTCAGCGGGGCGAACGTGCGGATCGACTACCAGTTCATCGACTGGTGCGTCCCCGAGCCGGCGACGCTGGGCGTTCTCGCCCTGGCGGGGCTTGCCTTGCTCGGACGGCGCCGTTGAATCGAGCCGCGCTCTGACGGCGCCCGGTCGCGCCCCGGCGGCCGCGCCGCAATGATAAAGCTCCCGTCCAAGGGGACGGGAGCTTGTCATTTCCGGGTCGGTCGAGCGATCGTCCTAGAGCCCGACGATGCTGAAGCCCGCGTCGACGTGGATGTTCTCGCCGGTGACGGCCGTCGAGAGGTCGCTGACGAGGTAGACGGCCGTGGAGCCGACCTCGCCGCCCTCGATGTTGCGGCGGAGGGCGGCCTTGCGCTCCTGGTGGGCGAACATGTCCGAGATCCCCCCCACCGCCGAGGCCGCCAGCGTCCGCAGGGGCCCGCCGGAGATGGTGTTGACGCGGATCTTTTTCTCGCCGAGCTCGAAGGCCAGGTAGCGGGCGGTGTGCTCGAGGGCGGCCTTGGCCACGCCCATGACGTTGTAGCCGGGGATGACCTTCTCGCCGCCGTAGTAGCTCATGGCCAGCATCGACCCGCCGTCGGGCATGACCTTGACCGCCCGCTGGCCCATGGCCAGGAGGGTGTAGGCGCTGACATCCAGGGCCTGGGCCCAGGCCTGGCGGGTGGTGGTGTGGAAGTTGCCCACCTGCAGGAACGAGCGGTCGGCGAAGGCGATCGAGTGAATCACGAAGTCGATCTTGCCGAAGTCAGCCGCGATCTTGTCGAAGACGGCGTCGAGGTCGGCGTCCTTGGTCGCGTCGCAGGGCACGAGCCAGGGGTCCTTCACGCCCAGCTCCTCGATGGCCAGCCGGCAGCGGCGTTCCATCTTGCCCGAGGCGTCGGGCAGGTGGGTGAAGAGGCACTGGGCCCCGTGCTGCATCAGGGCCTGGGTGATGTACCAGGCGTAGCTGCGGTCGTTGGCGATGCCGAAGACGATGCCGCGTTTTCCGTCGAGAAGGCCCATGCGATCAATCTCCTACCCCCGGAAGTTGAAGTCGAGAATGCCGGGGGCCCAATAGATTAGCAGAACGTAGGGCACGCATCCTGCGTGCCAGGGTGTCGTGGGTGGGGCAATGTTTCGGCACGCAGGATGCGTGCCCTACAAGAAAAAACCCGCCGGCGGGAACGCCAACGGGCTTGAATATCGACCGGAGTAAACTTCCGGGGGGGGTTCCGGGGGTTAGCGGTAGAACTCGATGATCAGGTTCATGTTGACGTCGAAGGGCACCTGGTCGGGCGTGGGGGCGGCGGTGACGTTGGCCGTCAGGGTCGAGGGGTCGAAGGCCAGCCAGCCGGGGACCTCGTGGCCGGGCAGGGACTCGAGCGTCTCGCGGACGAGCTTCTGGATGTCGCCCTTGAGGGTGATGGTGTCGCCGACCTTGACCTCGTAGCTGGGACGGTCGGTCTTGTGGCCGTTGACCACGACGTGGCCGTGGGCGACGAGCTGGCGGGCGGCCCAGATGGTCCGCGCCCAGCCGAGCCGTCGGATGACGTTGTCCAGGCGCAGCTCGAGCAGCCGCAGGAGCACGACGCCGGTGTTGCCCTTGGCCGTGCTGGCGCGGGCCAGATACTTGCGGAACTGCTTCTCGAGCACGTTGTAGTGGTAGCGGAGCTTCTGCTTCTCGTTCTGGCGGACGCCGTAGTCGCGCAGGCGTCGGCCGCGGAAGCCGTGCATGCCCGGGGGGTTGAGCTGGCGCTTGGCGGTGTGCTTGGGCGTGTCGGCGATGGGAACACCGACGCGGCGGGAGAGTTTGAGTTTGGGGCCTGAATAGTTGGCCATGTCGATGCGGCTCCGGTTCTTAGCGAAAAGTGGAGCCGAGCATTACAACAGGGCGAGAAGGGTTCGTCAAGTTGGCGGCCTGGGGGGGCAGGGATGTCCCGATGAACCGCTCCGGGGACCGGTAGGGACCATCCAGCCCCCTTCCCACCGGGGTGAGGGCCAGCCAGCATGTGGTCACGCCGAGACAGCGACAGGAGGAGGCGGGCCGGTCAGGGGACGCGCCCGCCGGGCAGGCATCGAATGTTCCGCTCCAGGGGGGGGCGGGGCCGACCTAGATCAGGCCCATCGCCACCATCGCCTGGGCCACCCGGATGAAGCCGGCGATGTTGGCCCCGTTGACGTAGTTGCCGGGCGTGCCGTACTCCTCGGCGGTCTGTTCGACCGTGCGGTAGATGTTCCGCATGATGTCCTCCAACCGATGGTCGGTGAAGTCAAAGGTCCAGCTGTCCCGGGAGGCGTTCTGCTGCATCTCGAGCGCGCTGGTCGCCACGCCGCCGGCGTTGGCGGCCTTGGCGGGGCCGAACCCGACGTTGTGGTCCAGGAACACCTTGACCGCCTCGGGCGTGCTGGGCATGTTCGCGCCCTCGCCGACCGCGATGCAGCCGTGCTTGACCAACATCGCCGCGTCCTTGCCCGTCAGCTCGTTCTGCGTCGCGCAGGGCAGGGCGACCTGGCAGGGAATCTCCCAGATGTTCCCGCCCTCGACATACCGGGCATCCTTGCGTGTCTTGAGGTAGTCCTTGATCCTCCGCCGTTCGACCTCCTTGAGCTGTTTGACCAGCTCCACGTCGATCCCGGCCTCGTCGTGGACGTACCCGTTGGAGTCCGAGCAGGCCACCACTTTCCCGCCGAGTTGCTGGACCTTCTCGATGGTGTAGATCGCCACGTTGCCGGATCCCGACACCACGCAGGTCTTGCCCTCGATCGTCTGCCTGCGTCCCTTGAGCATCTCGTCCATGAAATACACCAGCCCGTACCCGGTGGCCTCCCGGCGCACCAGCGACCCGCCGTATCCAAGCCCCTTTCCCGTCAGCACGCCGGATTCGTACCGGGTGGTGATCCGTTTGTACTGACCGAACAGGTAGCCGATCTCGCGTCCGCCCACGCCGATGTCGCCCGCCGGCACGTCGATGTATTCGCCGAGGTACCGCCACAGCTCGGTCATGAAGCTCTGGCAGAATCGCATGATCTCGTCGTCGCTCTTGCCCTTGGGGTCAAAGTCGCTGCCGCCCTTGCCCCCGCCGATCGGCATCCCGGTCAGGGCGTTCTTGAAGATCTGCTCGAAGCCCAGGAACTTGATGATCCCCAGGTACACCGAGGGGTGGAACCGCAGGCCGCCCTTGTACGGCCCCAAGGCGCTGTTGAACTGCACGCGGAAGGCCCGGTTGATCCGCACCTCGCCCTTGTCGTCCTGCCACGGCACGCGGAAGATCACCTGTCGTTCCGGCTCGCAGATCCGCTCGATGATCTTGCGCTGGCCGAACTCGGGGTACTTGGCAAGCACCGGCCCGAGCGACTCGAGGACTTCGCGCACCGCCTGGTGGAATTCCGCCTCGCCGGGGTTGCGGTTGACGACTTCGAGGTAGATCGATTCGAGCTTTGGATTGGTCAGGGTTGACATGTGTTTCCTCGGTGCTCACCCACCCCACGAAGATTTGCAGACGACCCGGGGTGATTATGGTACCGGCCGGATTGATTCTGTAAAAAGGGATTGGGCCGATGCGACCACATCATTAATTCGGCTTATACCTTCGTGTTGTGTTGGTCGTGAATCACACCGCGTAAGCCATGTGAACTCAACAAACGAAAACCAGCCGCGGCGTGCGGCCGCGGCTGTATTGCGGGTCGCCTGACCAAACCATGAGATCAGGCCGTGGCTGTTTTTTCGTCCAGGATCAGGTGATAGACGAGTCCAGCCACCAGGCCGCCGGCCATCGGACCAGCCCAGTAGACCCAGGCGTTGTCCCAGAGGCCGCCGACCAGGGCGGGGCCGAGGTGCCGGGCGGGGTTGATGGCCCCACCGGTCAGGGGGCCGCCGAAGAGGATGTCCATGGTGATGGTCAGGCCGATGAACAGCCCGCCGACCTTGGGTGCCCGCTTGTCGATGCCCGTTCCGAAGACGACGAAGACCAGGAAGAAGGTCAGGACACCCTCGAGGATCATGCCCATCATGGGGGTGACGCCCTTCTCGACGTTGAGCAGGGGCGTGCCGAACTTCACCGCCTCGAGCAGGCCGGCGGGCATCACGAAGGGCAGGAGCATCGCGGCGGCGATGGCGCCGGCGCACTGGGCGACGATGTATCCGATGGCGTTGATAATGCTGATCTTTCGGCCGACCAGGGCCCCAAAGGTCACAGCGGGATTGAGGTGCCCGCCGCTGACCGCGGCCGTGGCGCTGACCATCACCGCGATGGCCAAGCCGTGGGCCAGGGCAACGCCCACCAGGCCCGAATCGCCACCCGTGAATCCGTTCATGGCGATGGCGCCGACGCCAATAAAGATCAGCGTGAACGTGCCGACAAACTCTGCAATCAAAGCTCGTGCGTTCATGGGAATCCTTTCCTCTTAGAAGTGAAACATGGCACCCAACAGAACCATGCCGTGGAGACTCGCCCAACAGACAAAATTAACTTCTTTGGCCAAGGGCGGTTAACGACACGGTGGCAACAGGAGATATCTTCGTCAAACAGGGTGAATTCTCTTCACTAGCGGGCTTGGGGGTGGACTTTTGGGCCAACGCGGTGCATGAAATAAGTGGAGGGTTCTGATATGCGCCGCGACGGTTTGTTTGTGCTGGGCCTGGTGGTTCTGGCGCTGGTGGGTTGTCAGAGCTGGCAATCCAAGCCGTACCCCGCGCTGAACGATCGGCCGGCGTCGCTTGTGATGGACAAGCCGATGATGGCTCGTCTGTCGCAGAGCGATATGGCCCAGGCCGGCGGTCTGCCGTGGTACGCGTATCGCAACGACGTCGGGCCGGTGGCTTTCCGGGGGTATGAGGCGCCGAGCCAGACGTGGGTCCATGAGCGGACCTACGACCGGCAGTCGACGGTCAACGGGCGGGCTCGCGACTACCGCTATCAGACGACGATCCGTCATCGGATCCAGTTCGAGACGCAGTGATCGATGTGAAAGATTGACTGATGAACCGACGGCACGCGTCCGGCGGCGCGTTTTGATTTCCCTTCCGGGGGTCTTACCATTTCGAGGCCATGACCCTCGCGACGCGTGATGAACTGCTCGATGACCTGCGCGGCATCGTCGGCCCGGCCGGACTCTTGACGAGCCCGGACGAGTTGTTGGTCTATGAGTGCGACGGCTTCTCCGTGGCGCGAGGGACGCCGCGGGCGGTGGCGTTTCCTACGACGACCGAGCAGGTGGCGGCCTGCGTCAAGACGCTTCGCAAACACGGCGTGGGCATCGTCCCGCGCGGCAGCGGCACGGGACTGGCCGGCGGGTGCGTGGCGTTCGACGGGCAGGTGATCCTCTGCACCAGCCGGATGACGAAGATCGAGTCGATCGACCTGGCCGATCGCGTGGCGGTGGCGCAGGCGGGCGCGCTGAACGTGACGCTCTCCGAGGCGGTGGCGGCGGAGGTGGCGCGGTGGAACCAGAACCACGCTGAACTGCCCGTGGGGCCCATGCACTTTTCGCCGGATCCTTCGAGCCAGCGGGCGTCAACCGTCGGCGGCAACGCGGCAACCAACGCCGGCGGGATCAACACGCTAAAGCACGGCGTGACGAGCAATCACGTGCTGGGGGTGGAGTTTGTGCTGCCGGACGGCGAGATTGTGCGGACGCGCACGGCGGCGCTCTATGAATCGCCCGGGCCGGACCTGACGGGGCTGCTGTGCGGCTCCGAGGGGACACTCGGCATCCTCACCAAAGTCTGGTGCCGGCTCACGCCCAAGCCGGAGCACTTCCGCACGGTCTACACCGTCTACACCTTGACGTTCGACGCCTGCAAGAGCGTGTCGGACGTCATCGCGGCGGGGATCCTGCCCACGTCGATGGAAGTGATGGACGGGCGGATGATCCGCGTGGTCGAGGACGCGTTCCACTACGGCTTCCCCACGGACGCGGCGGCGCTGCTCCTGATTGAGATCGACGGGGTGGACTCGATCCTCGACGAACAGCTCGAGCGGATCATGGCCATCTGCCGGGCCAACGGGGCCAGGGACATCAAGCACTGCTCGGACCCCAAACGGCGAACCGAGCTATGGTCGGCCCGCAAGCGAGCCTTCGGCGCGATCGGACGGCTGCACACGGCCTACTTCACGCAGGACGCCTGCATCCCGCGCTCTCGCCTGCCCGAGGCGGTCGAGCGGATCGTGGCCATCGGGGCGGAGCATGGCCTCAAAATAAACAACGTCTTCCACGCCGGGGACGGGAACGTGCACCCGATCTTCTTCTTCGACGAGTCCAACGCCCAGGAAGTGCAGCGGACGCTCGAGGCCGCTGAGCGCGTGCTGCAATACTGCATCGACATCGGCGGGACAATCACCGGCGAGCACGGCGTGGGCGTGGAGAAGTTGGCCATGATGCCGCGGATGTTCAACCCGGCGACGATCGACACGTTCCAGAAACTCAAGGCGACCTTCGACCCCGACGCCGTGCTCAACGACGGCAAGCTCATCCCGAGCAAGACGCTCCGCATCGAGCTGCACCGCCCGGTGTCGCCCAACGTGCCCGGTGGAGCCCTCTGCCCCCCCCACCATCCCCCTACCACCTGACATGCCCCCCACTGTCACGATCCACGAACCGGCTGACCTCTTCGCCCTGATCCAGGCGGCGCAGCGGTCGCGTGTCCCGTTGTGCCACTACGGCGTGGCTCACACGGGGCTTGGGCATCGCCCTCCCGAGAGGCACACCGCGTTTCAACTGGCCGGCGAGGTGATGGAGCATTACGAGCGTGACTTCACCGCCCGCGTGCACGCCGGCGCGACGATCGGGGCGATCCAGAAGGCCCTGAGCGCGGCCAGCCAGTTCCTGCCCATCGACGCGGACGACGATCTGACGCTCGGCGAGGTGATCGACCACAACGTCTACGGGCCGCTGCGCGTGGGCTACGGGACGATGCGTGACCTGCTCTTGGGGCTGCATTACGCCGACGGCCTGGGGCGTGACATCCACGTCGGCGGGCGGGTGGTCAAGAACGTGGCGGGGTATGACGTGACCAAGCTGCTGGTCGGAGCGATGGGCGAGCTGGGCGTGGTGCACGAGGCGTTCGTGCGGACGTACGCGATCCCCTCGGAAGTGCTGGGGGTGACGCTGGAGGTGGACGGGGCGGCAAGCGTGGACGGGTTCGTCACGCCGCTGCTCACCAGTCCGGCCAAGCCGGTGTGGCTGCACCTGACGGAGGAAGACGGCACGTTGCGGCTCGGGCTGGCGTACTACGGCAGCTCGTTGGCGAACACGGCACAGTTTGAGGCGCTCAAGAGCGTGATCGGTCAGGCGTCGGGGATGAAGATCGTCGCGTCGCGGGCGATGACATTGGCGGAGGACGCAGCCGAGCGGGCAACAAGGCGTGGCCGACGACGTCAGGCCAGGACGTTGGTGAAGATCATCGTGCCGCCGGCGTCGACGGGCGAGGCGTGGGAAGCGCTGCGGCAGTCGGCGTGGGGATCGCAGCTTCGCATCGACGCCCTGCCGGCGCATGGCGTGCTGTGGGTGGGGGGGGATATCACCGCTGATTCGGCGTTCAACCAGGCGGTGACGGATATGGCGCGGCGGTTCGACGGCGTGCGTGTGTGGCACACGCGGCCGGACGCGGGAAGTGAGTTTGAGCCGATCGCCCCCCTGCCGCCGGACTGGGCGATGCTGCTGGCGATCAAGAAGACGATGGACCCGCACGGCTTGCTTAACCCCGGCCGGACGCTGGTCGGTGAGGTGGTCCCGACGTGACGCTTGAATCCACTGAATCCTCGAACCCTGCCGGGCCGCGCGTGATCTCGGGCGTCCCGCCGATCGACCCCGGGGCGGCGGCGCGGGCCACGCTCAAGCTCGATCCCGACACATTCCAGCGGGCGACGGACTGCGTGCACTGCGGGCTGTGCCTGCCGGCCTGCCCGACGTACACGCAGAACGGGCTCGAGTCCGACTCGCCGCGCGGGCGGATCCATCTCATGAAGGGTCTGGCCGAGGGGCGGATCGGGCCCAGCGAGGCGGTGCTGGGGCACCTGGACCTCTGCCTGGACTGCCGGGCGTGCGAGACGGCCTGCCCGTCGGGCGTGGTGTATCACGAACTGATCGAGGCGACGCGCGAGCACTTCATCGCCATGCGGCCGACGACGCTGACGGACAAGCTGCTGCGGTGGGTGTTCTTCCACCTGTTCCCGCACCCGACGCGGCTGAAGGTCGCCCTGCTGCCGGCGAGGGTGTTGCAGAAGCTCGGGCTGTGGGGGTTGGCGACGCACCGGCGCGTGCTCGGCGTGCTGCCGGCGCAGTTCCAGAAGATGGCGCAGATGCTCCCGCCGGATGGACCGCTGTGGGAGCGGCGATTGGCGTCACCCGTGAAACCTACCACCGCGACACGGCGCGTCGGGCTGTTCACCGGCTGCATCGGCAGCGTGCTCTACCAGGAGATCAACCGGCAGACGGTGGCGATCCTCGAGCGGCTCGGTTGCGAGGTTGTCATCCCGACGGGCCAGGCGTGCTGCGGGGCGATCCACCATCACGGCGGAGACTCGCACGAGGCCAAGGCGCTGGCGAGGAAGAACCTTGAGGCGTTCCTGGACCTTGGCGGAGAAAAGCCGCTGGACTGGATCGTGACCAACATCGCCGGCTGCGGGGCGATGCTGCGGGAGTATGACGACCTGCTGCGGGATGACCCCGCCCTCACCGCGAAGGCGAAGGCATTGAGCGAGAAGATGCGGGACATCAGTGAGGTTCTTGTCGAGCTCGGAAAACCCACGGACCTCAAACCCGTGCCGATGACGGTGACGTATCACGACGCCTGCCACCTGCGCCACGCCCAGCAGGTGGCCGACCCGCCGCGGCAGATCCTCTCGTGGATCCCGGGGATGAGGGTCGTGCCGCTGGCGGAGTCGGAGATCTGCTGCGGGGCGGCGGGGACGTACAACCTTTCGCAGCCGGCGATGGCCCGGGACCTCGCTGAGCGGAAGCTGCGGAACATCGCGGCCACGGGGGCGCGGGTGTGCGTGATGGGGAACGTGGGGTGTGCGATGCAGATCGACTCCGAGGCCCGGCGGATGGGCATGCCGCTGCGGGTGGTGCATCCGGTGACGCTGCTGCACGCGGCGATGTTCGGCGGGGAAGACTAAGAAGCGGATCAGTCGCCAAGCTTTTCGAGTGAAGTGCCCGACGGCGGCGCGGCGGAGGCGTCGTCCGTGCCGGGTGGCTTGATGCCGCGCAGGGGCTCGAGCACGGCCAGGCGGAGGGTGGGTTGGCCGTGGGAGGGGGCAATGTAGATGCGGGCGTGGGCGACGGCGCCGCTGGGGAGTTTCGCGCTCATGTCGTACCAGCCGGCGAAGACGCGGGTCTGGACGTTGCCCAGCTCGTCGGAAAGGAGGGTCGTGCGGGTGCACCAGAGATTGTGGATCAGGGCCTCGACGACCTGGCCGGCCTGGGTGAGCTGGCCGAACTCGTTCCCAAGCGAGGCGTTGGGCACGGTCAGGGATTCCTGGCGGACGCCGGCGAAGTAGACGCCGCTGATCGACGGGCTGGCGAAGAGGGTGCGGAGCATGGTCTCGAGGGAGATGGCCGCGGCGGTCTCGCTCGACCCGCCGACCTCCAGGCCGGTGACGACCACGGGCTTTCCGATCTGGCCGACCCACTCAAGGGCGCGGGCGAGCTGGGGCTGGACGACCACGTCGCGGATGGGGGTGCGGACGGCGATGACGCGGGGGTCGAGGAAGGCCTGGCCGGCCTCGGTCATGTAGCGGACCATGATCGTCAGGCGGTCCGGGCGGAGACAGTCGACGAAGCCCATGCTCAGGCGGGCGTCGGGGCAGGCGAAGCGGGCGTCCTCAAACAGAAGCCGATTCATACCCGGGCCCAGGCGGTCGCCGACGACATCGTAGGTCGGGGCGTCGGCCAGCAGGTCGAACTCACCGACCTCCTGGCCGTAACGGAGCATGACGGTGCGGACCTGCTCCTCCAGGGCGTCGGCGAAGGGTTGACCACGCATCTCGCGGACCCAGGCCGGAAGGTTCTGCGGGTCCAGCGAGATCACCTGGCCCCAGCGGACGGGCAGGCCTTGCTGGCGGGACCAGTCGAGCACGCGGTCGACGCGGGAGAAATCGCGCTGGCCCTGTTTGGGCTCGACGGCGGGCCAGTTGCCGACGTGCTCGAGGGAGACGGCGCTGAAACATCGCCAGACGCGCTCCTGGGTGAGATCGGTCTGCCTGCCGGCGGCCCAGTCCAGGTCGCGGCCGGCCATCTCGACGCCCCAGGCAAAGGCGTGGCGGAGCATGGTGAGCTGGACGCTCACCAGGGGGGCGGGTTGGCCGTTCTCGTCGAGGACCAGGACGCGCACGTTGGTCATGCGCAGGGCCTCGATCTGTTTCTGGGTCTTGTTGACCCACTCGCCGCGAAGCATCTGCCCTCCGCCCCCGGAAGTGAATACAAACGCGGCCGCGAGGACGAG
>JADZCW010000095.1 GCA_020851395.1 Phycisphaeraceae bacterium | reverse complement strand
GGTTGATCTCCAGCCCGTCCGCCCCGGCCTGCTCGATGAGCTTGGCGTACTCGAGCCAGCCGCCGGGCGTCGTCCCGTTGAGCGACGCGATCACCGGCACCTTCACCGCCGCCTTGGTCTTGCGCACTCGCTCGAGGTATTCCTCCGGCCCGATCGTGAAGAAGTCCGGCTCGGGCAGGTAGCTCGCCGCCTCGGGCGACTGGTCCTTGGGCCCGTCCATCGCCGCCGACGTCGCCAGCGACTCGATCCGGATCTGCTCCTCGAACAGTGAACTCAGCACGATCATCGACGCCCCGGCGTCCTCGAGCCGGCGGACGGTCGTCAGATCATCAGCCAGCGGAGAGGCCCCGGCCATCAGCGGGTGCGGAAGCTTGAATCCCAGGTATTGCGTCGATAGGTCCACGGATTGACTCCGAGCTTGTAGGTTTTTTCGATCCAACTCACGCCGCTCGATACCAGCCTCACGCCTTGAGCCGGACCTCCCGGCCAGTCCGGCTCGACTCATAGATCGCGTCGATGATCCGCATCACTTCCACACCGTGCTCCCCGCTGCACAACGGTTCACGATCCTGGCGGATCGCCTCGATGAAATCCTGGTGCACGCTCAAACCCGGGTCCAGAGTGTCCAACCGCGTGGTCGTCAGCAGATCGCCCTCGCGACGGGTGACCTCCAGAGGGCGATCCTGGTAATGCTCCGACCGGCGGACGATGCCCCCCTTGTCCCCGTAGATCGCCAGGATCATCTGCTCGGGGTGCTCGTGGTGGCTCGCCCAGGAGATCTCCATCGCGATCACCGCCCCGCCCGCTGTGCGCAGGTAGGCCGTCACAAAATCCTCGACGTCCATGGCCCGTCCCGACGCGTCGACCGCCCCGAAGCGGTTCTGAGTCTGACCGACGACTGACACCACCTTCGGATGCCCCAGCGCGAACAGGCACGAGTCGAGCATGTGCACGCCTAGGTCGATCAGGCACCCGCCCCCCGAAGTCTTCTTCTGCAGGAACCAACCGCTGGGAATCCCCCGCCGACGGTGCCAGACGATCCGCGAGAAGTAGACCTCGCCCAGCATCCCCTGCCGGCAGTAGCGGGCGATCGTCCGGGCGTGAGCGGTCATCCGATGGTTGAAGTGCACCGCGAGCTTGCGCTTGTGCTGCCGGGCCGCCCGCACCATCTCCTCCGCCAGCTTGGCGTTCAGCGCCAGCGGCTTCTCGCAGATCACGTGCAGCCCCGCCTCCAGGGCCACGAGCGTCTGCGGATGATGCAGGAAGTTCGGCGAGGCAATCGCCACCACGTCCACCTGCCCGCCGTGGATCAATTCCTCCGCCGAGGCATAGGTGTGCGCCACCTGATGCTCCGCCGCCACCTGGGCAAGGCGTTTGGCGTCGGGGTCGCAGACCGCCGTGACCTGGCACCCCGCCGCCTGCTTAAAGGCAGTGACGTGGTGCCGGCCCATCCCCAGGCCGATCACGCCGGCCCGGATCGGCGATGCAGTGGATCCGCTCACGGCCATGCGTGTCTTACTCCGATTCCGCCCCCGAGCTGTTGCCGCCCCCACCGGCCGGCGCCGCCTCGGGCTCGGCCTGGGGCTGCGGCTGAGGCAACGTCAGCTGTGCCATGTGCTGGTACAGCGCCAGCCGTTGTGACGTGTGCTCCTGCGCCGCGTGCCCGAGCTGCTTGAACCGGTCGCGGTCGATCTTCTCGACCATCCGGAATCGCGTCTCGTTCCGCGTGTACTCCGACACCGGGATCTTCGGCGCCTTGGAGTCCAGCACCAGCGGAGGCTTGCCCGTCGCCACCAGCCGCGGGTCGTAACGGTACAGCGGCCAGATCCCCGACTCGACCGCCCGCGTCTGCTGCTCCATCCCGTACCGCAGGTCGTACCCGTGGGCGATGCAGTGGCTGTAGGCGATGATCAGCGACGGCCCGTCGTAGCTCTCCGCCTCCTGGATCACCTTGACCGTGTGGTTGTCGGCCGCTCCCATCGCGATCGACGCCACGTAGACGTGCCCGTAGCTCATCGCCATAAGGCCCAGGTCCTTCTTGTGCACCGCCTTGCCCGACGCGGCGAACTTCGCGGCCGCACCCAGCGGCGTGGACTTCGACGCCTGACCGCCGGTGTTCGAGTAGACCTCCGTGTCCAGCACCAGCACGTTGATGTTCCGCGTCTGGCTCAGCACGTGGTCCAACCCGCCGTAGCCGATGTCGTACGCCCACCCGTCGCCGCCGAACAGCCACACCGACTTCTTGACCAGGTAATCCGCCAGGAGGATCAGCCGGCGAGCCTCGGGCTTGTCCACGCCCGCGAGCTTCTGCCGCAACTCGATCACCCTCGCCCGCTGGGCGACGATGCCCGGCTCGGTCGACTGGTCCGCCGCGAGGATCGCCCCGGCCAATTCATCGCCGATCTGCGGGGCGAGCATCTGGACCAGCTCCCGCGTCTGCTCGGCGTGCTTGTCGATCGCCAGGCGGAAGCCCAGGCCGAACTCGGCGTTGTCCTCGAACAGCGAGTTGCACCAGGCCGGCCCACGCCCGTCGCGGTTGGTCGTGTAGGGCGTCGTCGGCAGGTTCCCCCCGTAGATCGACGAACAGCCCGTGGCGTTGGCGATCAAGGCCCGGTCGCCGTAGAGCTGCGTGACGAGCTTGACGTAGGGCGTCTCGCCGCAACCGGCGCACGCCCCGGAGTATTCGAAGAGCGGCAGGAAGAACTGCGACCCCTTGACGTCCACCCGCGTGATCTTCGAGCGATCGACCTCGGGGATGTCCAGGAAGAAGTCGTAATTCCGCTTCTCCTTGTCCAGCACCGGCGCCACGGCCTCCATGTTGATGGCCTTGCGACGCGGGTTCGACTTGTCCTTGGCCGGGCAGACGCTCACGCACAAGTTGCAGCCCGTGCAGTCCTCGGGCGCCACCTGGATGGTGAATTTCAGCCCACGCAGGTCCGCGGCCTTGTAGTCCACCGAGCGATAGGCTTCCGGAGCGCCCCCAAGCGCTGCCGGCTCGTACGCCTTGGCCCGGATCGCCGCGTGCGGGCAGACCAGCGCACACTTGTTGCACTGGATGCACACCGACGGGTTCCAGATCGGCACTTCCGTCGCGATGCGGCGTTTCTCCCACTGCGTCGTCCCCAGCGGCCAGGTCCCGTCAGGTGGGAAGGCGCTCACCGGCAGCAGGTCGCCCTTGCCTGCGAGCATGACCGCCGTGACCTTCTTGACGAAGTCCGGCGCCGCGTCGCTGATCATCGGCGGCCGCCCGAACTTGCTGGTAACGCCACCCGGAACCTTGACCTCGTACATGTGCGCCAGGGTGTGGTCGACGGCCGCGAAGTTCCGCTCGACGACCTCCTTGCCCTTCTTGCCGTAGGTCTTCTCGATCGAGTACTTAATCTTGGCGATCGCCTCCTCGCGCGGCAGCACGCCCGAGATCGCGAAGAAGCAGGTCTGCATGATCGTGTTGATGCGCCCGCCCATGCCCGTGTCGGCCGCCACCTTCAGGGCGTCGATCACGAAGAACTTAAGCCGCTTCTCGAGGATCACCTGCTGGGCCTCGCGCGGCAGCTCGTCCCATACCTGCTCCGGCCCGTAGGTCGAGTTGAGCAGGAACGTCCCGCCCGCCGC
>JADZCW010000094.1 GCA_020851395.1 Phycisphaeraceae bacterium | reverse complement strand
TTGGACCCGATCGCGACGACGAAGATCGAGGACCTGATCCAGTCGCTCAAGGGCGATTACACGATCCTGATCGTGACGCATAACATGCAGCAGGCGTCACGGATGAGCGATTACACGGCGTTTATGTACCTCGGTCGGCTGATCGAGTATGGGCCGACGACGGATATCTTCACCAACCCCCGTCTGCGTCAGACGGAGGACTACATCACCGGTCGGTTCGGCTAACCCCCCCGCCCCCGGAAGCCCCCGGAAGGGGACGTACGAAAGCTCAGGGCGGAATGAAGGCGTGCCGCCTGTCGGAGAATGACGATGTCCCAGCACCTGCAGAACCAGTTCGACAAGCTCAAGCGGATGATCCTGAATCTGGGGGCCCAGGTGGAGGACTGCGTGCAGGGGGCGGTGCGCGCGGTGGAGATGCGCAATGAGGTGCTGGCGCAGAAGATCATCGAGGAGGACACGCTGATCGACCAGGCGGAGCTGGACGTGGAGGAGGAGTGTTTGCACACGCTGGCGTGCTACCAGCCGGTGGCGATGGACCTGCGGTTCGTGGTGTCGCTGCTGAAGATCAACAATGATCTGGAGCGGATCGCGGACCTGGCGGTGAACATCGCCGAGCAGGCGCAGTTCCTGACGGCGGAGCCGCCGATGGAGGGGGCGCCGTTCCACCTGCCGGAGATGGCGCGTCAGGTGCAGTCGATGCTTCAGAAGTGCCTGGACGCGTTGGTGCACCGCAACGCGGAGCTGGCGGAGTCGGTCCGGCAGAGCGACGACGGAGTCGATCGGATGCACCGGCGGATGTACGAGATCGTGCAGGAGAAGGTCGGCGTGCACCCGGAGCGGGTGACGACGATGATGCATTTTGTGAGCATCTCGCGGCAGCTCGAGCGGATCGCGGACCACGCGGTGAACATCGCCGAGGACGTGATCTACATGATCAACGGGCAGATCCTCCGTCACAGCCGGCCGCACGAGACGGAGGCGTCGGGCTCGCGTCAGGCGGGGGGCAAGCCGGGGGCCTGAGCGACGAGGGGCGACTGCGGCAACGAGCGGTCTTGTTCTGCTGTCATTTTTTCGTCAGGATACACGGATGCAGATCCTGATCATGCGTCACGGTATTGCCGAGAACCACAGCGCCGACGGGCGGGACGAGTCGCGCAAACTCACCGATGAGGGGATCGAGAAGACGACCCTGGCGGCCAAGGGGTTGTGCAAGCTCATCGATCATCTGGACGTGATCCTGACGAGCCCTCGGGTGCGAGCGGCGCAGACGGCGGGGATCGTGGGCAAGGCCTTCGGCGTTGAGCCGCAGGAGATGGTGAGCCTGGGCGATGGGCCGGCGGCGAAGATCCTGCGCGACCTGCGCAAGCGGCACGAGGAGTCGATCTGCGTGGTGGGGCACGACCCGTCGCTGTCGCGGCTGGTGGAGATGCTCTGTTCGCCGGACGGGGGCGAGGGGTTTGTGGGGCTCAAGAACGCGGGGTGCGCGCTGATCGAGGCGGATTTTTCGAGCAACGGCATCGGGCCAGGGCAGATGTGCTGGCTGGCGACGCCGAAGATGCTGCGGGCGGTCGGCGGGGGGAAGTGAGCGCCGAGGTGTCGCAAACAAAGCCGCCCGGAAGGTCGTTCCGGGCGGCCGTGGTATTTCTGAACAACCGGAGTTACTTCCGGGGGGGTTAGCGGTTGACGGGGAGCCAGGTTTTGTCGCGGGCGGCCTGGTAGATGGCGGTCATGACGGCGGAGCGCGCGGCGGCCTCGCGGACGGAGACCAGGGGGGCGTGGGGCTTGCCCTCGACGGCGTCGAGGAAGTTCTCGAAGGCGTGGGGCCAGGGCTTGGGCAGGTTGGTCCAGGGCTCCTTGCCGTCGGCGTTGAGCTTCTTGCTCTTGAGGTAGAGCTTGCCCTGGCAGACCATGGCGTGGGCCTCGGTGCCGGTGATCAGGCACTGGACGGGGTTGTCCAGGTCGAGCCAGCTGCCGGCAAGAGTGGCCAGCGCGCCGTTCTGAAACTTGAGCAACGCCTCGCCGACCTCGTCGCAGTCGCCGTAGCGTTTGGTGACGGTGAAGATGTCGCCGGCGACGCGTTCGACGGCGCCCATGAGCCAGAGGAGGATGTCGAGGGAGTGGGTGGCCAGGTCGCCGAAGGCGCCGCAGCCGGCGATCTTGGGGTCGGCCATCCAGCGCCACTGGGTGTCGAACCATCCGCCGAGGGCGCCGTTGTGGCAGTTGCTGTGGCGGACGCGGGTGATGGCGCCGAAGAGGTTGTCGGCGATGGCGTGCTTGAGGAACTGGTGGACGGGCGAGCCGCGGAGGAAGTAGCCGGTGGAGAAGTGGACGCCGGCCTGGTCGATGGCGCGGGCCATGCGGTCGGCGTCGGCGGTGGCGTAGCCCAGGGGCTTCTCGACGAACAGGTGCTTGCCGGCGGCGGCGGCGGGCAGGACGAGGGACTCGTGGCGGTCGGTCTCGGAGCAGACGATCGCGGCGTCGATGGATTTGTCGGCGAGGATGACGGCCAGGTCGCTGACGACCGGGGCGTTGGCCTCCTTGGCGTTGGCGGCGGCGCGGGCGGCGTCGTGGTCCCAGACGGCCGCGACGGTGACGCTCGGGCGGTTCTTGAGCATCTTGAGGAAGCCGGGGGTGTGGATGTGGGCGCAGCCGAGCAGAGCGACCTTGGGCATGAGGATATCCTTGAAAAATTGCCGATTTCCGATTTCCGATTGCCGATGTGTCAAGACATTACCGTCCACATCGGCATTCGCAAATTGGCCATCGGCAATGGTTCACATTGGAACGGCGACGGGGGTTCCGTGAAGGTTAAGGCTTGAAGGCGGCGACGTCCTCGTCGCTGATGCCGAGCCATTCCTTCATGTGCTGCTCGTAGAGCTGTTGATGCTCGGGGTTGGAGAAGTCGAGTCGGAGCTCGTTGATGACCTTGGTGCCCATGCGGATCCACTGCCGCCAGGTGTCCTGGGAGTAGTGGTGGAAGATGAACTGGCCGAGGGGGCCACGCATGGGCGGGTCGGGGAGGCGGGTACCAGGCTGACCCGTGCGGCGGTCGATGATCTGATCAACCCCCTCGCCCCCGCCCCCGGAAGTTGCCGTGGCCTGCGCTGCTTGGGGGGTGGCGACTTCGGGCAGGGGCCAGCGGTGCAGCTCCATCAGGGAGGCGATGGCCCGCTGGGGCATGACGTCGCCGCGTGAGGCCGCGACGGTGTAGCCCTGGGTCAGGACGTCCTTGGCCTGGTCGAGTTTTTCGAGCTTGAGCAGGACCTGGCCGAGGAGCTGATAGGCCCGCGAGAGGCTGGGGTCGAGCTCGACGGTTTTTTGGAGGGCGGCCGCGGCGTCGGTGAGGCGCTCGGCTTCCTTGTAGACGTTGCCGAGGCTGAACCAGCCCATGGCGTTCTGGGGGTCGGCCTGGGTCATCTTTTCCCACTGGGCGATGCGGCTGCTGAGGTCTTGAGTGTCCATGGCGTAAGCATAGGGGATGGCGGGGGAGGGGCCAAGGGTGTGGGGAACGAGAGTCTCGGTTTGTCAGAGCCGGACTCTGCGAGTCGGGACCGGGCTCACGGAGCCCGGCTCGGATGGGCGGGAAGTGACAATCATCATGGCGTGGTGGGGAAGAGTTCGCGGAGCATGGCCAGGGATTCGTACTCGATGGTTTCAAGGGCTTCGGGGGCGAGCTTGGAGCTGACGCCGGCGTCGGTTTCATAGCCGCCGCGGCGCAGGGCGTGGCGGGTGGGGATGTAGCCGGCGTCGGCGCTGGTCATGTGGGCGGGCCAGGTGAAGGCGGCGGGGGATTCGAGCTTGACGTGGAGCTGGGCCTCGACGAAGGGCTCGCCGGGCCAGCCGAGGACAGCCAGGGGGCCGAGGCGCAGGGCCTGGATCTCGTAGGGGAAGGAGCCCTGGCGCTGGCGGAAGAAGTTCTCGTAGTCGACGCGCCAGACGGCGTACATCCAGTCCCACTCGGCCTGGGTGGTGTCGCCGTCGCGCCAGATCGGCGTGGGGTGTTCGGCGAGGAGTTTCTCGGCGGCGGCGAGGAGTTTGCGGTCGAGGGGGCGCAGGGGGATCGAGAGGCGGCGGCTGGTCCAGGTGAAGTCGTAGGAGGTCAGGGGCTGGGCGGTGGCGAAGGCGGCGCGGGTGGTGTCGGCGAGCTTCTGGCCCATGCGTTCGTGGGCGTGGCGGTCCTGGTTGTAGTCGACGTCGAGGTGGTCGGTGTGGTGGATGTTGCCGCAGGCGCCGTTGAGGACCAGGGGGATGCAGTCGCGGCCGAGGAACTGCCGGACGGCCTGGGCCCAGGCGCCGGGCCAGCCGGCGCTGACGAGGTTGGCGCCGAAGAAGTGGCAGGGGTGGCAGGTGTGGTGGAGCAGGGCGGCGATGGGCAGGTCGTCGGTCTGGCGGTGCAGGAGCAGCAGGCCGACCTCGGGGTCGATCGGGCCCTCGCAGTGGAGGATGTTGGGGTCGGCGGTGCGGGGGTGGCATTTGGCCGTGCCGTCGCGCATGACGAAGCGGCGATTGCGGGCGGAGCGGCCGTCGACGCCGCGGCCGATCTGGGCCCAGGCGGGCTGGAGGTTGGTCATGGCGCGGTCGACGGCGGTGAGGATGCGCTCGACGGTGGGGTGGATGTAGCGCTCGTCGCCACCCCAGAGCCACCAGAGTGCGGGGTCGTCGGTCCAGGGGTGGCGGCCGGCGAACTCGATGACGCCCAGGTCGGGGGCGGCGTGGTTCTGGACGGCGTGGATCAGGACGGCGGAGCGATCGAATCCCCAGCGGTCGGCGATGGTCTGGCGTAGGTGGTCGGTCCAGGGTTCGGTGACGGCGATCAGGTCCATCGAGACGAGGCAGTAGCGCCGGCCCTGGGCCTCGAGGACCAGGGCGCGGGCGAAGAGGGGGTCGAGGATGCGCTCGACGGGGCGGCGGTGGCCGATGTCGCCGCCGATCTGGATGTCCAGGTCGGGGGTGATGTCCAGCTCCGCGACGCCGGCGCGGAAGGCCTGCTGCTGGGCGAGGATCTTGGGCGTGTCGTCCAATCGCGGCTCCTGAGGCTGTTGGCAACGACGGGGATGAATAATCCATCGGCGGAATAGGGGTTTAGCATATCATCAGGCGCCGGTTTTCCGGTCCTGGATGGAGTGTAAATTGCATCCGGGACTAAGGTTAAGCAAGTTGTTGACGATCAGAAGCCTGATGGTACACTAGTAGGTCTGTACCTAAGGGAGGCGTGGGCGTTGGCCTCATGGCCGGGCCCGAGCCTCCACAGGGTCGCCCGCGGCGAGGCCGTGGGACGGCACGGGGTGGGGATGAACCCCAGAGATTCAGGCGTCGTCACGGGACGCAACTGCGATGGACGAACCGGCCCCGACATCCTCGAAGGAGGACCATGCTCCTCCGCCCTTGATCCGGTATCGCGTCTGGCCGATCGGCCGGGACGACGCCGGCGGCGGGGCGCTTGCGTGACACGCCGGACCGTCTGACCCGCCCGACTCCCTCCCGTACCTTCCAGTTCCACAACCCAGGTGATCCCCCAAACGTCCGTCTAACGAGGACCAGCCATGGCCCAGCTTGATCAGCTCCGCAACTTCGGCATCTGCGCCCACATCGACGCGGGCAAGACCACCGTCACCGAGCGCGTGCTCTACTACACCGGCAAGACCTACAAGATGGGCGAGGTCCACGAGGGCACGGCCACGATGGACTTCCTGCAGGAGGAGCAGGAGCGCGGGATCACGATCCAGTCGGCCGCGACGACCTGTTTCTGGGAGCGGTTCGGGACCGAGTACACGATGAACCTGATCGACACGCCGGGGCACGTGGACTTCACCATCGAGGTCGAGCGTTCGCTGCGCGTGCTTGACGGGGCGGTGGCGGTGTTCGACGGCAAGGAGGGCGTCGAGGCCCAGTCCGAGACGGTCTGGCGTCAGGCGGACCGGTACCGGGTGCCGCGGCTGTGCTTCATCAACAAGATGGACAAGCTCGGGG